>NZ_ATVI01000010.1 GCF_000420645.1 Nevskia ramosa DSM 11499
GGTCGCGCGGATACGACGGCAGACGGTGGAGCATCCTTTTGCCACGCTGAAAGCCCGGATGGGCGCGACACACTTCCTGACCAGAACCCTGCCTCGCGTCAGTACCGAGATGAGCCTGCATGTGCTGGCCTACAACCTGACACGGGCACTGAACATCTTCGGAACGAAGCAACTGATCGGAATGATCAGGGCGTGAGGTTGCGCCCGATTTTTCAACCTTTGCCGTCGCACCAAATTGACGAAAGGACAGGACAATCTCGAACTTTCGATCGCGCCAGCTCACCGACATAATCTATTCCGACGCGTTTTCACACAGCCTCAGCCTGAAGCGGACATTGTCGGAGCCGTCAAATCCTAAGTGAGAAGGTCCGGTATCCTCTTGCTATCGCATGGGGGAATATCGTGGCACGACGGGGATTCTTTGCAGAGTTGCAGCGCCAGTCACGTATCGCGCAACGCGAGCGAGAGCAACGAGATCGGGAGGCGGCTCGCAACCATGCCACGCGAGTTCGTCACCTTGAACATATGCAGAAAGCCGCGGAGCGAGCTCGTGTGCAGCTTTCGAAAGCACAGGCGGCCGATCAGAAGCGACTCGAGAAGGAATTTCGTGAAGCCTACATAGCTGCAAAGGAGGCGGAGGTCGAGCAGCGTAATCAGGACTTGTCGGATAGCTATGCCGAAATCGATACGCTGCTTGCATCCACTCTCTCGAAAGACGACTACGTCGACCTCGCGACGCTTCGCGTCGAGGTGCAGCACCCGCCTTTCGACCGTACGGATTTGGAGAAGCCTGTCTCCGCTCTGTCGCCGATTCCCAACCCTATGCAACCGGATCTGAAACTGCCGGTACCACCGCGCGGGCTCGCCAACCTCTTTGGGAAGAAGAAGTACGTGCAGGCCGTTGAAGCGGCTAAGCGTGCAAATGAACGAGCCGTGGCCGAGTGGCAGGTCACGTGCGGACAGATTGAAGTGGCCCAACAGGACGCCAACGAGAAGTACGTGCGCGCCGAGCAGAATCGACTTGAGCGCTTGGCAATTGAGAGGGCTCGGTACGCCAAAGAATGCCGAGAACGTGAAGAAGATGTGGCATCCAAGAACAACAAGCTCGATGAGCTGATCGCCAACTTGGGATACGGCACGGTTGACGCTGTTCAGGAATATATTTCGATCGTCCTATCGAACTCGGTTTACCCGAATCAGTTTCCGGTGACCCACGAGTTCAACTTCGCCCCAGAAGCTGCGGAGCTCGAGCTTCGCGTAGAGATACCCGAACCTGGCCAGCTCCCGTCTGTGAAGGTTTACAAGTACATGAAGGCGTCGGATGAGATTGTCTCAACAGCGCTGTCGCAGAAGGAATGCCGTGAGCGTTATGCGAGTGCGGTTCACCAAGTAGCCCTGCGTTCGTTCCACGAGATCTTCGAAGCGGACCGGCGTGGCCTTATCCGAACAGTGTCGCTAGAAGTTGGTACGACGGCGGTAGACCCGGGGACTGGACGGCGTGGATACATTCCCTTCGTAATTGCAGCGGCGGAGCGCGACGGCTTCCTCGAGTTCGACCTTTCGGCCGTCGTGCCGGCAATGACTTTGACGCGGCTCGGCGCCGCCTTGTCGAAGAACCCTCACGCATTGGCACCCACTGAGCGTGCGGGTATCCGACGCGCATGACGCGCAAGGGACTGACCTTTAATCCGCCTCCGGGATGGCCGAAGCCACCGGCAGGTTGGCTTCCACCGAAAGGATGGACGCCCGATCCGAAGTGGCCGCCTGCGCCGCCGGGTTGGCAGCTCTGGATTGGCGACACCGTGCCACCCACCGCTGAGCAGTCTGCTAGGGCAATTCCCGCCGCGGCGCCTCAACTTATGGCCGCCGGCTCCGATGGACGGATCGCGCTTCTTGAGGCTGAGAACGCAGCTCTCCGAGCACGTCTGGAGACAATTGCAGCCGATTCAACACGAGTTGCCGAGCTCAATGACGAGCGGGTCTTGCAGGACGTCGGGATATATCGGTACCACCATCCGCTCGAAAATGCTGTCGCCTACCGCGATCGCCTAGATCTGCTCTCCATTCAAATTGCTGAGATGGTTAAGCGCGGCACGGCCATCGAAAGGTCGAGCAGTTTCACGTTCGACGGCTCGCTGGCGAAGGGGCGGAACATGACGAACGACCTCGCGAAGTTGATGCTCCGCGCCTACAACGCTGAGGCCGAGAACGTCGTCCGGACGCTTCGGGCCGGGAACACGGTTCTCGCGCTTAAGCGCCTAGGCTCTGCACGAGATGCCATCGCGAAGTTGGGCGCGATGATGGAGATGCGTATCGGTGACATCTACCATGTGCTGCGGATTGAGGAAATCGAACTCACAGCCGATTACCAGATGAAGAAAGAGGAGGAACGGGAGGAGGCTCGTGCGGAACGGGAGCGCTTGCGAGAAGAGCGAAAGGTTGAGGTAGAGCTGGCCGCAGCGCGTGAGCGGCTCGATAAAGAGCGCTCGCACTTGGCCGCGGTTATCGAGAAGCTGAAGACTACTGGAGATAGTGATCCAGAGCTCGAACGCAAACTCGCTGACGTCGATAGCGCCATAGCGCAGAACGATTTCCGTGCGGCAAACATCCGTGCGGGCTACGTGTACGTGATCTCCAATCGAGGGGCCTTTGGACAACACGTCGTCAAGATCGGCCTGACTCGTCGGCTCGAGCCCTTGGATCGCATTTACGAGTTAGGAAGTGCCTCCGTGCCCTTTCGATTCGACGTGCACGCGATTTACTTTTCGGAGGACGCAGTAAAGCTCGAAGCCGAACTCCACAACCATTTCGCGCCATGCCGCGTGAACTGGGCGAACGATCGAAGGGAGTTCTTTTTCGCGACGCCAGCAGAAGTCCGCGATGTGCTTGCAGAGAAGCTAGGCAACTTGCTTGAATTTGCTGAGCACGCGGAATCGACCGAATACTTGCAAAGCGTCCGATACTGGCCGTCGCATGTACAACCCCCAAGTCCCTCGGCGTGGACCGCGCTCACGTAGAGAAGTAAGTCGGTCTTATCCGACGTCCGCTTCTGACACACGACGGCCTATCGACCAAGGCCACCTCGTTCAAAGCAGTTGCGTTCGCTTCTCCGAGGTTGGTGCGCGATCCTTGAACGAGGAGGCATCAGCAGCGGCACACGGCGCAAAGCACCTCCAAGCCTGACGTCAGGCGTGCGCTCTGCTTCCCCATTCAAGCCCCAGCTTCCCACCCACCACCCAGCGCCTTGTAGACGGCGATCGCGCTGGTATTGATCGCCGTCTCCGCCTGGGCCAGCTCATCTTCGGCGGCGAGGGCGGTGCGCTGGGCGTCGAGCAGCACCAGGAAGTCGGTAGCGCCTTCGCGGTAGCGGATGCCGGCGAGGTCGGCGGCGCGGCGGCTTTGCTGGGCTTGTTCGAGCAGGTGGTTGCTGCGTTCGCGCTGGGTGTTGAACAGGGTCAGCGAGCCTTCGATGTCTTCGAGCGCGAGCAGCACGGTCTGCTGGTAGTTCGCGAAGGCTTCGTCGGCGTTGGCCTTGCTCTGGTCGAGGCGCGATTGCACGCGCTTCCAGTTCAGGCCGTTCCAGGAAATGCTCGGGCCGATCGAGAACGCCTGTGAGGCCACGGTGCCGAGATCGGCGCTGTTGCCGGACAGGAAGCCGATGAAGCCGCCGACTTCGATGTGCGGATAGAAGTCCGCGGTGGCGATCCCGATGCCGGCGGTGGCGGCGGCGAGTTCGCGTTCGGCGCGCTGCACGTCCGGACGGCGGGCGAGCAGATCCTGCGGGGCACCGATCGCCAACTGGCTGGACAGCGTCTTGAACAGCTGCGGCGACAGATCGACACCGGATTCGCCGGGCCGCGCGCCGGTCAGCACGTCGAGCCGGTAGCCGGCCAGCTTCTCGGCGGCACGCAGCAGCGGGATGCGGGCTTCGGTCGCCGCCAGTCTTGCGGATGCACTCGCCACATCCTGCTCGGGGCCGGTGCCGACTTCGCGACGCACGCGCGTAAGCTTCACGGTTTCGCTCTGGCTGGCCAGATCGCGTGACGCGATTTCCAGCCGCAGCTGGGCGCCGCGCAGCTCGAAGTAGTTGCGCGCCACTTCGGCGATCAGGCGCACCTGGGCATCGCGCAGGCTGGCGACGCTGGCCTGCGAGTTCGCCTGCGCGGCTTCCACCGAGCGACGGATGCCGCCGGCCAGATCGAGTTCCCAGGCAGCGTCGAAGCCGGCCTGGTAGCGGCTGATGCTGAAGCGGTCGCTGCCGAAGCCGGGCTGCTGGGCGCGGCTGCGGGTGTAGCTAGCGTCTGCGCCGATGGTCGGCAACTGATTGGACTGGGCATCGCCAACGGCTGCGCGTGCCGCCGTGACTCGCGCCACGGCCATCCTCAGATCGAGGCTGTTGCTGACTGCACGGCTGACCAGCGCATCGAGCGTGGGATCACCGAACTGCGTCCACCAGCGGGCTTCGAAGTTCTGCGCCGCAGCGTCCGTTGCCGGCGCATTGCGGAACGCCGTGACCGGCGCCAGTTCCGGCCTGTGGTAATCGGGGCCGACGGCGCAGGCCGACAGCAGGGTTGCGAGCAGGCCCGCGGTCAGCGTCTTGCGGGATGTCGATAGCGATTGAATGTTCATTGCAGGTACCTCCCAATCATTGATATGGGCATTGATACGGGCGCGCATGCGGCGCTCAGGCTTCGATCGGGTGGGCGATGGCTTCCGGTGTGGCGGCGGCGCGCGCAGCCTTGCGGCGCTCGTGCCAGCCCTCGATCACCACATAGAACACTGGCGTCAGCAGCAGGCCGAAGAAGGTCACGCCGAGCATGCCGGCGAACACCGCGACACCCATCGCATGGCGCATCTCGGCACCGGCGCCGGTCGATGTGATCAGCGGCACCACGCCCATGATGAAAGCGAACGAGGTCATCAGGATCGGCCGCAGACGCAGGCGGGCCGCTTCCTTCACCGCAGCGACCACGGCCATGCCTTCAAGCTGCCGTTCACGGGCGAACTCGACGATCAGGATCGCGTTCTTGCAGGCGAGGCCAACCAGCACGATCAAGCCGATCTGCGTGAAGATGTTGTTGTCGCCGCCAGTCAGCCAGACACCGCTGATCGCCGAGAACAGGCTCATCGGCACGATCAGGATCACCACCAGCGGCAGGCTCCAGCTTTCGTACTGCGCGGCCAGCACCAGGAAGGCCAGCAGCACGCAGAGGCTGAAGACCAGCGTGGTGGTGTCGCCGGAAATGATCTTCTGGTAGGTCAGCTCGGTCCATTCGTAGCTCATGCCGCGCGGCAGGTTGCTGGCGGCGAGTTCCTCCATCAGCGCCTGCGCCTGGCCGGAGCTGATGCCGTCGACACCGGTGCCGTTGATCTCGGCTGTGGCATAGCCGTTGTAGTGGCTGACACGATCCGGCCCGGCGCCCTGGCTGACGGTCACGAACGAGCCCAGCGGCACCATCTCGCCGGCGGCGTTCCGAGTCTTCAACTGCGGGATGTCCTTGGCTTCGCGGCGGAAGCCGGGCTCGGCCGAGACATTGACCTGGTAGGTGCGGCCGAAGCGGTTGAAGTCGTTGACATAGACCGAGCCGAGATAGGCCTGCATGGTCTGGAACACGTCGTTGAGATCGACGCCTTCCGCCTTGGCCTTTTCGCGATCGACATTGGCATCGATTTGCGGCACGGCGACCTGGAAGCTCGAGAACACGTCCTTGAGCTTGCCGGAGGCCTTGGCCTTGGCGATCAGGTTCTGGGTCTGCTTGTGCAGTTCCTCGAAACCGAGCGCGCCGCGATCCTCGATCTGCATGCGGAAGCCGCCGATGGTGCCGAGGCCCTGCACCGGTGGTGGCGGAAAGATCGCGATGAAGGCGTCCTGGATGTTGTGGAACTTCTTGCCGAGCTCATCGGCAATGGCACCGGCAGCCAGCGTCTTGTCCTTGCGCTGATCGAAGGGCTTCAAGGTGACGAAGACGATGCCGGCATTGGTGCTGTTGGTGAAGCCGTTGATCGACAGGCCCGGGAACGCCACCGCGCTCTCGACACCCGGCTGCTGCAGGGCGATATCCGACATGCGGCGGATCACGTCTTCGGTGCGATCGAGCGACGCGGCATCCGGCAACTGCGCGAAGGACACCAGGTACTGCTTGTCCTGCGGCGGCACGAAGCCACCGGGCACCTGGCGGAAGCCGAGCACGGTCAGGCCGATCAAGCCGCCGTAGATCAGCAGCGCGATCGAGCTGCGCCGTGTCACCTTGCCGACAATGCCGACGTAACGATTCGAGCCCGCTTCGAACACGCGATTGAACGGCCGGAAGATCCAGCCCAGGCCGCGATCCATCCAGCGGGTCAGGCGATCCTTCGGTGCGTCATGACCCTTCAGCAGGATCGCGGCGAGCGCCGGACTCAGGGTCAGCGAGTTGAATGCCGAGATCACCGTGGAAATGGCGATGGTCAATGCGAACTGGCGATAGAACTGGCCGCTCAGGCCGCTGATGAAGGCAGTCGGGATGAACACCGCGCAGAGCACCAGACCGGTGGCGACGATCGGCCCGGTGACTTCCTTCATCGCTTGCCTGGTGGCTTCCTTCGGCGTCTTGCCGAGCGCGATATTGCGTTCGACGTTTTCGACGACGACGATCGCGTCATCGACGACGATGCCGATCGCCAGCACCAGTCCGAACAGCGACAGCGCGTTCAGCGAGAAGCCGGCGATCTTCATGACGGCAAACGTGCCGATCAGTGAGACCGGTACCGCGACCAGCGGAATGATCGACGCGCGCCAGGTCTGCAGGAACAGGATCACCACCAGCACCACGAGCACGACCGCTTCGAACAAGGTGTGCACCACAGCTTCGATCGAGCCGCGCACGAACACGGTCGGGTCGTAGACGATGTTGTAGTCGACGCCCTGCGGGAAGTTCTTCTTCAGCTCTTCCATTTTCTTGCGCACGGCATCGGAGATTTCGATGGCGTTCGAACCCGGGCGCTGGAACACCGGAATCGCGGTTGCCGGCTTGTTGTTGAGCAGGCTGCGCAGCGCGTACTGGCTGGAGCCGAGTTCGATGCGTGCGACATCGCGCAGATGAATCACCGCGCCATTGCTGTCGCTGCGCAGCACGATGTTGCTGAAGTCTTCCTCGGTGACCAGGCGGCCCTTGGTGTTGATGTTCAGCTGGAAGCTCTGGTCACTGTGCGCCGGGGGCGCGTTCAGCGAGCCAGCGGCAACCTGGATGTTCTGCTCGCGGATCGCCTTGACGACATCGCCGGTGGTCATGCTGATCGAGGCCAGCTTCTGCGGATTCAGCCAGACCCGCATGCTGTAATCGCCGAGGCCGAAGATCTGCACGTCACCGACGCCATCGAGACGCAGCAGCTCGTCCTTGATGTTCAGGCGGGCGTAGTTCGACAGATACAGCATGTCGTAGCGGTCATCGGGCGACAGCAAGTGCACGACCATGGTCAGATCGGGCGAGCTCTTGTTGGTGGTCACGCCGAGCCGCTGCACTTCCTCCGGCAGCTTCGGCAGCGCCTGCGAGACGCGGTTCTGCACCTGCACCTGCGCCTTGTCGAGATCGGTGCCGAGCGCGAAGGTGATGGTCAGCTGCAGCGCGCCATCGCTGGTCGACTGCGAGGACATGTAGCTCATGCCCTCCACACCATTGATCTGCTCTTCCAGCGGCGTGGCCACGGTTTCGCCGATCACTTTCGGATTGGCGCCCGGATAGTTGGCGCGCACGACCACCGTCGGCGGCACCACTTCCGGGTATTCGCTGATCGGCAGATTCGGCAGCGACAGCGCGCCACCGATCAGGATCAGCAGGGACAGCACCGCGGCGAAGATCGGGCGGTTGACGAAGAATTGCGAAATGTTCATGTGACTCCCCTGCGGTGCTTCTGGACTGCTGATCCTGTTGCCTTAACCCTGCTTCGCGACGGTTGCCACGACGGCGTTCTCGCCAACTTTCTGGTCGACGTTGGCGTCCGTTTCGGCAGGACGCGCAGCTGCTTCGGCGAGCTTCCGCTGGGTGTCCACGCGCAGGTCCATCGCCACCTTCTCGGCTTCGACGACCTCACCCGGATGGACCCGCTGCAAGCCGTTGACGACCACGACGTCGCCCGGCGTCAGGCCGGCATTGACCACGCGCAGGCCATCGACCATCGGGCCGACGGTGACGCGCCGGTACTCGACCTTGTTGCCGTCGCCGATCACGTAGACGAACTTGTTGCCGAGATCGGTGCCGACCGAACGGTCGTCGACCAGGGTGGCGTGCTGGGTCGTTGCGCTGCTCAACTGCAAGCGGGCGAACAGGCCCGGCGTGTAGCGGCCGTCGGCGTTGTCGAGCACGGCGCGCAGGCGAATCGTCCCGGACGTGGTGCTGACCTGGTTGTCGACGAAGTTCAGCCGTGCCTCGTGCGGAAAGCCTTCCTCGTTGGCGAGGCCCAGGCGCACCGGGCTGGTCTTGCCGGCCAGCGAGGCGCCCTGCGAATACTTGAGGAAGGTCTGCTCGTCGACATCGAAGTTCGCATAGACCGGATTGACGCTGACCACCGCGGTCAGCACGTCGGCGCTGGTCACCAGGTTGCCGAGCGTGATGCGCTGATTGCTGGCGCGGCCGTCGATCGGCGCGGTGACCTGGGTGTAGCTCAGGTTCAGGCGGGCCATGTCGAGCTGCGCGGCAATCGCGCCGAGTTCGGCTTCGGCACTGAGCGAAGCGGTGGCGAGGCGATCGGCCTCTTCATTGGCGATCGCGTTCTGCTCCAGCAGACGCTGAGCGCGATCACTGTTCGAGCGGGCCAGTGTGGCCTGGGCGCGAGCTTGGGCGTAGGTGGCCTTGAGGCGGTCGACTTCGCTCTGGAACGGACGCGGATCGATCTGGAACAGCAGCTGGCCTTTCTTCACCAGCTCGCCTTCGTTGAAGCCGACCTGCTGGATGTAGCCGCTGACCCGGGGACGGATCTGCACCGTGTTGACGGCTTCGAGCCGGCCGGTGAATTCGTCGGACACGGTGATGTCGCGGGCAATGATCTCGGCGGCGGTGACCTTGGTCGCGGCGGGGGCAGCGGCGTCCGGCTTCGGTTCCTTGCCGATCGCGATTCCGGCGATCAGCGCAAGGCTGGCAGCGGCGGCGGTAAGGCTGTAGGTCAATTTCTTCGTGGTCATGGGGTTCCTTCCTGGAATGTCGGCCGTTCGGGGGAGCGGCGTGTGGCGGCGAATCAGTTGTGAATCAGTTGTTCTTGGGTGTTACCGGTAAGTAACATTTGCGGCACGTTACTGACCGGTAACGTATCTGTCAAGCCTCGGCTTGAACGGGTGCTTGTCGGGGCGAGCTGACGCCGAGACGGAACTGCGGCGGAGCGGCGAAAAGCGCGTGGCTCGCGAAGCTGCGGCTTGCCCGGACTGCGTCGATGCAGTGACTACTCCGATCGATGTCTGATCGGAGGTCTTCGGACTGCGAGCATTCTGCGAGTGGGGCGGCAACAAGCGAATACCTGATCGTCGCGGCCGCTTGCCTATTTCTGCCGCGTGTCAGCACCTTCTGTCATATCGATGAAACCTGTTAAAGTGTTACCGGTCAGTAACACTACTCAGATCAGTGGACTGGCAAAGTGATTTCGATGGAGGCCCGCATGAACACGATGACCAAGACCCTTTCAGCCGGCAGTGGCAGCAGCGCAGCAGCGGTGCCGAAAGTCCGTGTGCGCGACCGTATCCTCGATACCGCGCGGGGCCTGTTCTATCGCTACGGCTTGCGCGCGGTCGGTGTCGAAGCCATCGCTACCGAAGCCGGCACCAACAAGATGAGCTTCTACCGCTGCTTCCCGTCGAAGGACGAACTGATCGCCGAATACCTGCGCGAACAGGGCCGCGGCTACTGGGACTGGTGGGACGCAGCGATCGCCCCGCATGCCGGCGATGCCCGCCGCCAGCTCGAAGCGCTGTTCGACAACTACATGACCCTGACCTGCAAGGACGGCTCGCGTGGCTGCTCGTTCGGCAACGCCGTGGTCGAACTGCCGGAAGGCGACCACCCGGGTCGCAGGGTCATCGAGCAGCATAAGGCCGAGATGCGCGGCCGCCTGCGCACGCTGTCCAGCGAGGCCGGCGCGACTGATCCCGAAGCGCTCGGCGACACCTTGATGCTGCTGATGGAAGGCGGCTATCTGACCCGTTTGAGCTTCTGCAGCCAGGGGCCGATCTCGGTCGCCGGCAAGGCGGTGCGGACCTTGCTTGATGCGCATATTCCGGCGGTCGCCTCCACGGCGCGGACCGTGCGGGCAGCGAGTTCGAAGCGCAGCAAGGCCTGAATCGACGGGGCCAAGGCTGACCCCTGAAGTGCTTTGGGAGCGCTTTGCACGCATCGACAGGCAGCTTGCACGCGGTGCCTAGCGACTTCGGTGGGGGTTTCGATAATCGAGTCGCCGCGTCGTACGGACGCTGCCGCTGATATCGCCGCCACCCCGGAGTTGCCGAATGAATAGCCCATCCACCCCTGCCGCGCAGCTCGCTGCGGCCCAAGACATTGCCGCGCTCGAACTGTTCATCGGCGGGCGCTTCGTGCCTGCCTCCGATGGCGGCACCCTGGACGTGGTCAGCCCGGTCACCGAGGACGTGATCGCGACGTCGGCCAGCGGCACCGCTGCCGATGTCGATACCGCAGTGAAGGCGGCCCGCGCGCAGCTCGACGGCGGCGAATGGCGGCGCATGAGCGGCTCGCAGCGCGGCCTGCTGATCCATCGTCTTGCCGATCTGGTGGCCCGCGATGCCGAGCTGATCGCCGACATGGACGCCAGCTGTATCGGCCGCTCGCCGATCGAGCCGCGCCTGCTCGATCTGCCGAATGCGATCGAAACCCTGCGCCATGCCGCCGGCTGGGCCGACAAGATCGAAGGCCGGACCATTCCGACGCCGGGCTACATGGGCATGCCGACGATGTCGTACACGCTGCGCGAGCCGGTCGGGGTGGTCGGTGCGATCGTGCCCTGGAACACGCCGTTCATGATCACCTGCTGGAAGCTCGGCCCGCTGCTCGCCGCCGGCTGCACGGTGGTGCTGAAGCCGTCCGAGGAAACGCCGCTGTCGGCGCTGCACCTGGCCAAGCTATGCCAGGAAGCGGGCATTCCCGATGGCGTGGTCAACATCGTCACCGGCTACGGCCGCGTGGTCGGCAAGGCGCTGTGCGAGCACCCGGGTATCGACAAGATCACTTTCACCGGCAGCCCGGAAGTCGGCGCCGAAATCCAGCGCATCGCCGGCCCGTTGTTCAAGCGGGTGTCGCTGGAACTCGGTGGCAAGAGCCCGCAAATCGTTTTCGATGATGCTGCGCTGGACGCCGCTGCCCAGGGCTGCGCGATGGGCGTGTTCTTCAACCAGGGCCAGATCTGCGCAGCCGGTACCCGCGTGCTGGTTCAGCGTGGCATCGCCGAGCGTTTCGCGGCGATGCTCGCCGGTGCGGCCAAGAGCGTGAAGGTGGGCAATCCGCTCGACGAAGGCGTGCAGATGGGCCCGGTATCGAAGAAGGGCCAGTTCGAGCGGGTCAACCGCTACATCCGACAGGGCATTGCCGAAGGCGCCACCTTGCTCGCCGGTGGCGAGACCACGCATACCAAGGGCTGGTTCGTGCAGCCGACGATCTTTGCCGATGCGAAGAACAGCATGAGCATCGCCCAGGACGAAATCTTCGGGCCGGTGGCGACGATCATCCCGTTCGATACCGAGGAAGACGCGATCCGCATCGCCAACGACTCGCGCTACGGCCTCGGCGCCACGGTCTGGACCGGCAACGTCGCCCGCGCGCATCGCGTGGCGCAGGCGGTCCGTGCGGGTGCAGTCGGCATCAACTGCTGGGCGCCGATCGATGCCCGCCTGCCCTGGGGCGGCGTCGGTTCCAGCGGCATCGGCCGCGAATGCGGCTTGTCCGGCGTGCTGGCCTACACCGAGGAAAAGGCGATCACGGTGCTGCTCGCGGGCTAGCCGGACGACATCACCGGCAGCGAAGCTGCCTGCTGGTGATACGTCAGATGCGCCGCAGCTCGGCGACCACGAGATCGATGAAGCAGCGTGCCCTCGGACTCAGGAAACGAGTCTGCGGGTAGATGATGCTGACCGGCTTCGGAATCGGGTAGTAATCGTCGAGCAGCGGCACCAGGCCCTGCGCCGCGAAATCGTCCTTGATGATCCAGTCCGGCACCTGGGCGATGCCGAGGTTGGCGCGCACTGCATCGCAGATCGAATCGGCATCGTTGATCCGCAGCGGGCCGCTGATCTCCACACTTTGCCGGCCGTGCTCGGACTCGAAATCCCAGCGCGAGGTGTTGCCGTAGACGATGCACTGATGCTCGCCCAGTTCCAGCGGCGAGTCCGGCCGGCCGTGACGGGCCAGATATTCCGGCGACGCCAGCAAGGTGTGTTCGACGATGCCCAGCGAACGGGCGATCAGCGTGTTCGACGGCAGGGTGCCGATGCGGATGCCGAGCTCCAGGCCTTCTTCGATCAGATCGAGCACGTTGTCGGTCATCACCACGTCGAGCTTGATCTTGGGATAACGCTCGATGAAGCGGGTCAGCACCGGCAGCACGCGCCGCCGGCCGAACGAGCTGGGGATGGTCAGGCGCAGCACGCCTGAAGGCTCGGTGACCGGCGTCTTGCGCGCGACCGAACTGAGCGAATCCAGCGTGTCGAGCATCTGACGGGCGGCTTCGTAAAGCTGCGTGGCTTCGCTGGTCGGATGCAGCTTGCGCGTGGTCCGCGTGAACAATTGCACGCCCAGGCTGGCCTCCAGCGCAGCGATGACCTTGCTGACCGCCGACTGGGTCATGCCGGTTTCGCGGGCAACGGCCGAGAAACTTCCGGCTTCGAAGGCTCTGACGAAGGTCGAATAGGCTTTGGTGATATCCACCGGCGGGCTTTGCTCCTGTGAGGTTTACGGCTGTAGGCGGCTTCGGATCGGCTTGCGCGGATCGGCGCAAACTCCGGCCAGACCCGGAATCGAAATCAGGCATTCAGTCCAGACTGGAATAAGTCTTTATCAGATTTCGAGGTTTTCAAGCGAGATTCGCGGACGCAGAATCCGATACAGAAAGTAAGACTGTCCAATAAAAGCTGAGGAGCTTGATCGGGATGAGCAAAAAGATCGGAATCATTGGTGCCGGCACGGCCGGCTTGCATCTCGGTCTTTATCTGCGCCAGCACGGCGTCGACGTGACCCTCCACACCGATCGCAAGCCGGACGAGTATCACGGCATGCGTCTGCTCAACACCGTGGCTCACCACGCCGTCACCGTGAAGCGCGAAACCGCGCTGGGCGTCAATCACTGGCCGGACCAGAAGTTCGGCTACTTCGGCCATCACTACTTCATCAACCTGCAGCCTCAGCCGCTGCAGTTCTACGGCGACCTGCATGCGCCGAGCCGCGCGGTCGACTACCGCATCTATCAGCCCCGGCTGATGGAAGATTTCATGAACGCCGGCGGCAACATCGAATACCGCGAGATCAAGAGCGATGAAATCTCGTCGCTCAGCGCGCGCTATGACCTGCTGGTGATCTGCACCGGCAAGGGCCCGTTCGGCCAGATGTTCACCTACGAACCGCAGCACTCGCCGTTCGACAAGCCGCAGCGTGCGCTCTGCGTCGGCATCTTCAAGGGCATCAAGCAGCGTCCGGTCCGTGCGGTGACGATGTACTTCTCGCCCGGCGCTGGCGAAATGATCGAAATCCCGACCACCACGTTCAACGGCATGCAGAACGCGCTGGTCATCGAAAACATTCCCGGTGGCGATCTCGAAGTGCTGGCCAAGACCAAGTACGACGACAATCCGAAGGCCTTCATGGCGCTGCTGCTGGACAAGCTGCGCAAGCATTATCCGACCTGCGCCGAGCGCATCGACGAGCAGGAGTTCGACCTCGCCAACGGCCCGCTGGATCTCCTGCAGGGCGGCGTGACGCCGACCGTTCGCCGCTCTCATGTCGCGCTTGAGGGCGGCAAGATGGCGATCGCGCTCGGCGACGTGCAGGTCACCGTCGATCCGCTGCTCGGTCAGGGCGCCAACGTCGCGTCGCACGCGGCCTGGATCCTCGGCGAGGAAATCGTTCGCCAGGATGTCTTCGACGAGCGCTTCGTGGAGCACGTCAACATGCGCCGCAATGATCGCGTGCTCGGCGCTGCGCGCTGGACCAACTTCATGATGACCAATCTGAAGGCAATGCCGGTCGAGCTGCAGCAGTTCATCGGCGCGCTGAGCCAGAACCGCGCGTTGGCCGACGAGTTCACCGACAACTTCAATTTCCCCGAAAAGCAGTGGGACTGTTTCGCCAGCGTCGATCGCATGAAAGCCTGGGTCGAGACGCGCATGGCAGTGGCGACCAAGCGGCCGAAGATGGCCACGGCCGCCTGATCACCGCCGGCACAGTGACGAGGACATCAAGATCCTTCTGGAGTGTCAGCCATGAGTAATGCAGCCCCGGCGCCGGGCAAACGTAGTCGAGTCGATCCGGAGAGTTTCCGGAAGTCGGTTTCGATGTTCGCCACCGGCATCGTCGTCCTCACTTGCGAGGATGACGATGGTCAGGTGCACGGCATGACCGTCAACAGCTTCACGTCGGTGAGTCTCGATCCGCCAACGGTGCTGGTCTCGCTGAAGCCGGGCAAGGCGCATCGCCTGATCTCGCGCAATGGCCGTTACGGCGCCTGCATCCTCAATGAAGGGCAGCAGAGTTTTTCAGCGCACTTCAGTGGTCGCCCACAGGAAGCGCTGCTGCCGGATTTCGTGGTTCGCGAGCATTTGCCGACCCTGCGCAACTGCCTGGCCTGGTTCGAATGCGAAACGGTCGAGAAGGTACAGATTCACGATCACACCTTGTTCGTGGCACAGGTCACGGCCTGCGGCAGCGAAGGCGGTGCGCCGCTGATGTTCTACGGCAGCCGCTATCACCGGACGGCCATTGCCGCCTGAGTGGAGTTCTAGAAAACAGTGCAGATCGGTCGGGATGATCTGCAAGCGAAGTAGAGGGTCGTAGTGAAAGTGGCAATCAAGCATGGCCGGATCCGATGAGATCTGGTCGACACACAAAAAACGGGGAGAGCGAAATGGCGGCAAAGGAACTGCAACGCAAGATGGCTGGCCACGGCATCCTGATGATTTTCTCGACGCTGCTGTTCGGCGTTTTTCTGTGGATGAATCTGGTCGGCGGTTTCGAGATCATCCCGGGCTACATCCTGCACTTCAATATTCCGGGCACGCCTGAAGGCTGGGCCAAGGCTCATACCGGTCCGGCCATGAACGGCATGATGGTGATCACGGTGGCTTTCGTGCTGCCGCTGCTGGATTTCACCGAAAAGACTGCAGCGCGATTGGGCTGGATCATCGTTCTCGATGGCTGGGGCAATGTCTGTTTCTATTTCTTCGGCAATTTCTCCGCCAACCGCGGTCTGAGTTTCGGTGACAGCCGCCTCGGCCCGGGCGACATCTTCAGTGCACTGGCATTGGCACCGGCTTACCTGTTCGGTGCGCTGGCGCTGATCGCGCTGTTCATCATCGGACGCCAGGCGCTGCGCTCACGCTGAAGCAATTGCTAAAGATGATTTGAAGGCAGAACCGATATATCGGGCCCGGACCATGAAGTCCGGGCTCGATGAGGGCCAACGAGCCCCGAACGCCAGGACGTCCAAACCTTGGACATCCTCGCGAATGTGCTGACGGAGAAATGAAAATGATTGGAATGAATGCAGTGCCGAGCTTTTCCCGGCCGGCGGATGGCGGTGTGATGTTTCGCCCCGGCCCTTCGGAAGCCGTACACGGTTTCGGGCAGTGGAAAGATTTCGTCAACAACAACTTCCCGTGGCTGGAACACCGAAACTATTCCGGTGGACTCTTCGAAGCCGAGGTCAGTGCATTCAAGTTTGGTGACGGCGCGTTGACGATGATCAACGCCGATGCCAGCGAAGTGATCCGCACGCGTCATCTCGCCGATCGGTCGGAATCCGGCTACATCAAGCTCGTGTGGCAGTTGTCCGGCGATATCCAGCTGGAGCAGGACAATCGTCGCTGCCACATCACGCCGGGCCAGACGACGGTCTGCGACAGCACGCGCCCCTATCGCATTCGCGTATCCGACAACGCCCATTTCGCGGTGCTGATGTTGCCGCATGTGGCCTGCCCCGGTTGGGAGCGGATCAGCCAGAAGCTATGCGGCCAACAGCTCGGCGACAGCGCTTCCCTGCGTGCCACGTTCGGTGCCTTGATGGCACTCAGTGGCGCGGGCCTCGGCGGCAAGGACGGTGTTGGCGAATCCGTGCTGCACGCTGTGCAGTCGATGATCACGTCTTCGCTGCATCAGGCTGCGAGCGAGCTGGGCTTGCCGAGCGTGAACAACGTCCGTCTGCATGATCGTTTGAGCCGGGCTCAGCAGCACATCCTCGAGCACATCTCCGATCCCGGACTTGATCCGGATGATCTGGCGTCGGCGTTGTGCATGTCGCGGCGCTCCCTGTACATGCTGTTCAAGGAATGCCGGCTGACGCCTTCGAAGATGATTCACGACCTGCGCCTGGAGCGCAGCCGTCAGGCACTCGATGACATCAGCCGTCCGAATCGCAAGATCACCGGTATCGCCTTCGATCACGGCTTCAGCGATTGCGCTACCTTCAGCCGTCTGTTCAAGGTGCAGTACGGCCTCACGCCAAGCGAGTACCGTCTGCGTGCCTTGTCGCCGCGACTGAGCAGCTGAGCTGGCCATCTTCCTGGCGGTTCGCGCGTCTTGTCGCCGGAAGCCGGGAAGCGGGCCTGAAAGAGAGCCGAGCCATGAATACGAAATCGCCCCGCAGATCCGCCGCAACAAGCGCTTTGACGTTCGTGCTTGCCCTGCTGCTGCCCAGTGGTCTTCACCCGGTATCGGCCTCCGAGCTTGCCGAAGCAGATGCCCTGTATGACGCCGGACTTGCGTCGCTGGCAGAAGCGGCTCAGGCACTGGAAGTACGCGATGCCACGGCTGCGCCCGGCAGGCTGGATGTCTACATCGGCCAAGTTTGGTCGTCGCGCTGGGCGCTGAAATCCCTGCGCTGGAGCATTGATCAGCAAGCCGCTGTCGAGCGCACGCTGGACCCATCTGTTTCTGCAGCAATGGGCAGCCTGGCAGGGCAGGGCAATCGAATTCGCATCGAACGCCTGCCGGCAACGGCGGTGGCGCGGAACCTTGAAGTCACGGTGTCGCTGGTGGACATGACCAAGCCGACGATCGAGCCCTTGCTGATCGCCCGCAGTCTGACGATCGAGCCGTCTCCGGTCGACAGGGCGTTGGAAATCGTCGTCGACGGCAAGGTGGTCGGTACACCCGACATCGGAATCTTGCTGCGCGTCGCCGGCGGCAGTGCCCGATCCTCGTTGTTCGGCATGAAGCTTCCGGAACTGCCGTTGATCGGCAACACGTCATCGTCTTCGTACGCGCCGGGCGGTGCTGATGATCCGGCACTAGGTCAGGTGCGCAGCCTCCGTGGTGACGCTGATGCAGAAGCCGCAGAACGGGAGTTGCTGGCCATTGCGGCGCGCGCGGGCGGCGAACGCGCGCTGCCCGCCGCCTGGTGGCTGGAGCGGATGCGGGTGGCGATAGCGCTCGGCCGTCTCGATCGTGCCGAGCAGTACGGCGACTATCTGAGCGAGCATCTGGCGGCCAGTGACGACAGCGCGGCCGACCTGGCCGTCGAGCGTCTGGCGCTGATCGAAGCTCATTTCGCACTCGGTGAGGTGGACGCTGCCGAGCGGCTGCTGCCGCTGGCGCGCCGCAAGCTGCCGCAATCCCGCCAACAGGATTGGCAGCATCTGCAGGGCCGTGTGCTGCTGGCGCGCCAGCGCAGTGCCGATGCCGTCGTCGCACTCGATACCGGCGACCTGACCGATGACGCCTTTCGCTACATGCAGTCCGGCCAGACGGTGCAGGCCACGGCTTATCGCCGCTACAACCTCGCGGTGGCGATGCTGCGCAACGGCGATGAAGCGCGAGGCCTGAGCTGGCTCGATCTGCTCGGCCGCAATGTCTCGACCGATCCGGAACTCAAGGCGCTGCGCGACAAGGCCAATCTCGCGCTCGGCTGGCATTTTCTGAAGGCCAGACAGGGGCGGACGGCGCTCGGTGTGCTGGGTCGTATTCCCGTCGATGGCCTGCAGGCGGATCGCGCGCTGCTCGGCATGGGCTGGGCGATGCTGGCGCCGAATGGCGCCCGTCAGCCGCGAGTCGATCTCGCGCTCAATCGCGACGGCAAGTCGCTCCGCACCAACCTGCCGGCGCCGCTGCAGGCCTCGCTGTTGCGACTCCGGGCGCTGGAACCTGAACTGAATGGGGCGATGGCGCCGGCGACCATCGAGCGCGATCTGGCGCCGAAGAAGCCGGACGATGCGCTCCGCGCCGCGATCACTGTGTGGCAGCCATTGCTGACGCGCGACGAACGATCCACGGCCGTGCTGGAAGGCATGCTGGCGATCGGCTACGCGCAGGATCAGCTGCGCGATGCCGAGTCCGCGCGGGGCGCGTATCGCCTGGCCATCGATGCGATGCGTCGCGTCGAAGCCGATCTGGCGATGCAGCGCAGCCAGGTCGCCGCCGGTGCACTGCGCGCAGCCGTCGAATCGGGTTCCGCGTCATCCGCGCTGTACCAGACCATGGATCGCCTGCAGCTGCCGTTCGAGGACAACAGCGTCGCGCTGTACGCCCTGCTGGGTGAATATGGGCGCTGGCAGAAGCTGGACGTGGCCTTGCGTCTGGCGGCCGATCAACTGGCTTCATCGTCTGCCGGCAGCGATTACGTTGGCGCCGCGCTGCAGTCCGATCCGCCGGCGCTGGTCGAGCCCACGTTGCTCGAACAGATCGCAGCTCAGCGCGAGCAGCTGCTCAAGGACGCCGAGGCCCAGGCGCTGTTGCTGCTCGACAGCCGCACCGAGCAGCTGCACCAGTACCTGACTGCTGCGCTGTTTTCCCTGGCGCGTCTCGACGATGATCCGGCGCTGGCTGGACGCGGCAGCGCCGACTGCATCCGCAACTGCCGCTGAGCGTGCTGCAGCCTGAACTGATCTCGTTTTTCTGATCCTCGTATCGAATCTGACTTTCCGTTGCATGCATCTGCCGATCTCGGCAACGGCGATTCAAGTCTCGGAACTGACCCGACTGTCCAGGCGGATTCATCAGGCGCGAAGCTCGCCCGTACAATCCGGCGATGACCACTCCTGATCTTTTACTGCTCGCAGTTTCCCTGATTGCCGCAGTTGCCGCCGTGCTTGCCTGGCTGGCGGCGCGCGCCCTGTCGTCCCGATTGAACGACGGTGCCCGCGATGCCGCCCGGCTCGAAACTGCGGTGCGTGACGAGGCGGCGACGGCGCGTCGCGAAGCCGGCGAGCAGGCCGCGCGAGGCCGCGATGAACTGGCGGCGGCGCTGGCCCGCTTCGGCCAGGCGCAGACCGCTCAGGCCGATGTGCTCGGACGGCAGCTCGCCGGCCAGCTGGAAACCTTTGCCCGTCAGCTCGAGACCCAGACCCGTCTTGGCGACGAGCGTCAGCAGGCGACGCTGGCGGAAGGCCGGGCCGCACGCGAGCAGCAGGCACAGGTGCTGGCGCGCTTCGGCGAAGCGCTGGCCACGCAGTTCAACAGCTTGAGCGAAGCCAGCGCGCAGCGCATGAACGAGCTGCGCGGCACGGTCGAAACGCGCCTGGCGGCGATCCAGGCCGACAACACGGCCAAGCTCGACGAGATGCGCCGCACCGTCGACGAAAAGCTCAACGACACCTTGCAGAAGCGCCTCGGCGAATCGTTCTCGCGAGTCGCCGAGCGATTGGAGCAAGTGCAGCGGGGTCTCGGCGAGATGCAGTCGCTGGCGGCCGATGTCGGTGGTCTGAAGCGGGTGCTGAGCAATGTCAAGACGCGTGGCACCTGGGGCGAAGTGCAGCTCGGCAGCCTGCTGGAGCAAGTGCTGGTCGCCGAACAGTACGAGCAGAACAAGGTGACGCGGCCGGGCACGCGCGAGCAGGTCGAATACGCGATCCGCCTGCCGGGGCGCGATGCGATCGATACGCCGGTCTGGTTGCCGATCGACGCCAAGTTCCCGCGCGAGGACTACGAGCGCCTGCTCGATGCCCAGGAGCGCGCCGATGCGGCCGGTGTCGAAGAGGCCGGCAAGCAGCTCGAGGCGCGCATTCGCCTGGAGGCCAAATCGATTCGCGACAAGTACATCGAGCCGCCGCACACCACCGATTTCGCGCTGCTGTTCCTGCCGACCGAAGGCCTTTACGCCGAAGTGATCCGCCGGCCGGGCCTGAGCGAATGGTTGCAGCGCGAATGCCGTGTGACAGTGGCTGGGCCGACGACCTTGACGGCGCTGCTGAACAGCTTGCAGATGGGTTTCCGCACCCTGGCGATCCAGGGCCGTGCCAGTGAGGTCTGGACCTTGTTGGGCGGTGTGAAGAACGAGTTCGAGAAGTTCGGTGACGTGCTGGCGCGCGCCAAGAAGCAGCTGGAAGCGGTGCAGAACTCGATTGGCGCAGCCGAGACGCGGAGCCGGCAGATCAGTCGCAAGCTGAAGAACGTCGAATCGCTGCCGGGCGCCGTGGTCGCGCCGATCCTTGGCCTGGAAGCAGAGGAAGGCGACAGCGAGGATTGATCGCCGGCGCCGAGCCGGACCACTGGTCTCGGTGATGGCGATCGCGGCTCTGCAGGAATCGAGCGCTCAAAGAAAAAGGGCCTGCATTGCTGCAGGCCCTTCTGAAGGCAAAAGCTTGAAGGCTGAGCCCCCCTTGCTCAGGCGCTCACTTCGAGATGCAGGCCTCGATCACATTGAGGCCCGCCAGCACGCCGATGGTCGGCGAGAAGTCGAGCCTTGCGCCGTTGAACGGCTGTGTCGTGACGACGCTGACGAAGGCCAGCGACTGACCTGCCAGCAGCGGCAGGCCGAGCAACTGCAGGCTCAGTGCCGTATCGCTGGTCTGCACGCCCGGCCCCTGCACGACGGCACCCGTCGTGTTGACGCTGAAAGCCGAAACGCGAGAGAGCAGAGCCACATCGGCGACGGAGTCCTGCGGGTAGGCCACGAAGAAGCCTGCCCGACGCAACACCGTCGGTGAGCTGACGTAGTTGGTCGTGCCGTAGCCGTTCAGATCGATCGTTCCCGCTACCCCGAGGCCCGCCGTCTCCACCGCAAAGGTGAAAACGTTGGCATCGAAAGCCGACACCGGAGAAGCGACGCGGCAGTTGAGGCAAAGACCTTCCGTGCCGACATCAACCGAAGTCACGTTGGCCACCGGTGCATAGGTGGCGTTCGGATTGTTCGGATTGCAGTCTTCCAGGCTGGTCGGCGGCGGCGGCGGGTTCGGCGAGCAGCTGATCACGCACTCGCCTGGATCGCCGCCCGTCGTGGTGCCACCGGTAGTAGTACCGGTGGTCCCCCCGCTGGTCGTACCGCCGCCAAGATCATCTTTCTCGTCTGCACAGCCTGCAAGACCCGCAGCCAGCATCACGGCTGCGGTCAGGGACACCAGGCTCAGATCACACTTGTTCATTCGCGATGGGCTCAGTTATTCGAGACGCAGACTTGGGCGACTTTCAGCTGGGCCAGTGCACCGACGACGTTGCGGAAGTTCAGACGAACTTCATCAAACTCGCCGGTCGAGACCAGGCTGGCGTAGATCGGTGCCCGGCCGCCGATCAGCGGCGTGCCCAAGAGATCCAGATTCAACACGCTGCTGAGGCCGACTTCGGTTTGCAGCACGCCATTGCGCAAGGTGCTCACGCTGACGTTCTGCAGCAAGGTCAAGGTCAGCAGGGCGCCCGCAGGATCGCCAATCACGAAGCCAGCACGGCGACCGGCCGGATAGAGCGTCGAAGTGTCCTTGACAGACAGGATCGAGGTGCCGCCAAGCAGCGGTACCGGGGCGTTGACGGAAGCCAGAGTGAGCAGGTTGGTATCGGTGGCGAAACCCGGATCCTGAACACTGCAACCCAGGCAAAGACCTTCGCGCTCTTCGGTGGCGACCGCGTTCGGACTCAGCAGCGGGCTCGAGGCATCGGGCAGGGCATCGCAGAACGAAGCCACCGCGCCGCCGGTCGTGCCGCCAGTCGTCGTGCCGCCCGTGGTGCCCGACGTCGTGCCGCCAGTCGTGCCCGAGGTCGTACCGCCGGTGGTTCCCGAAGTGGTACCACCAGTCGTGCCTGCGGTGGTTCCGCCGGTTGTGCCGCCCGTGGTGGTACCCGGGTCATTCGGGTCCACGGCGACGCAGGCCTGGAATACACCTAGCGTAGCCAGTGCATTGACCGCGGAACCGAAGCGGATGCGCAGTTCGTTGAACGGCGAGGTTGGGATGAAGCTGGCGAAGGTCGGTTCGGTGCTGCCGATGATCGCCGAACCAAGCAGGTCGAGCGACAGGGTGGTGTTGTCGGCGCTCGACTGGACCACACCGTTGTTAACAGCCTCGACTGTGACCTGCTGCAGCAGGGCCGCGGTCAGCAGGGCGCCAGCCGGATCGAAGATCACGAAGCCAGCGCGACGGCCAGCCGGGTAGAGCGTGGCAGTGTCCTGCACCTGCAGTTCCGCCGAGCCGCCGAGCAGGCCGACCGGCGTGCTCAGCAACGAGATCGTGTTGATATCGCCATCGATGGTGTTGTTCGGGTTGGCAACGCTGCAGCCGAGGCAGATGCCATTGGTTACGCCAATAGCGGTTGCATTCGGAAGCTGAATCGGCCGGTAGGTGCTCGACGTCGGATTACAGATGATGCCGCCGATGCCGCCCGTGGTTCCGGAGGTCGTGCCGCCGGTGGTACCCGAAGTGGTGCCGCCGGTGGTGCCCGATGTCGTGCCACCCGTGGTGCCTGCGGTAGTGCCTGAAGTCGTGCCACCCGTGGTGCCTGCGGTAGTGCCCGACGTCGTGCCGCCGGTAGTACCTGCGGTGGTGCCGGAGGTCGTGCCGCCCGTGGTACCTGCGGTGGTTCCCGAAGTCGTGCCACCCGTGGTGCCGCCGGTGGTGCCCGAGGTCGTGCCGCCCAGCCCGCTGGCGTCGTCCGCGCAGCCTGCAAGGCCGACGACCAACGCCATCGCGGCGACGATCGGGATCTTGCGCATGCGCTTTTGAAGATTGTTCATGGTGCTCTCCACTACATTATCTGGTTGAGGACGACTGGCTTATCGGACGCCGATAACCTTGAATTCGGTGCGGCGATTAAGCTCGCAATCGTCTTCGCTGGTTTCCGGGTTGATCAGCAAACGCGACTCGCCGTAGCCGACTGCGGTCAGCTGATCCGGTCTCGCGCCCTGCGAGATCAGGTAGCTGCGGACCGAGTTGGAACGGGCCTGCGACAGTTTCAGGTTGTAGGCATCGCTGCCCTTGGAATCGGTGTGTCCACCGATCTCGACGTGCAGCGACGGCTGGCCGACGAAGGCCTTGACCACGGTGTCGAGCACGGCTTCGGCGTTCGGGGTCAGACGCGCCTTGTTGAACTCGAAGGTGACGCCCTTCAACTCGATGATCTGATCCGGAATGACGCAACCTTCAGCGTCGACCTTCAGGCCGCGCGGCGTATCCGGGCACTTGTCGAGTTCGTCAGCGACGGTGTCGCCATCGGTGTCGATGAACGGTTTCGGAATTTCGCGAATCACTTCGACGATCTTCGGTTCCGGAGCCGGGATGGTCACGGTGCTCGACTCGCCGCGGCCGAGCGGGAATTCGAGACCCAGCGAGAAGCGGATGTCTTCGTTGCCGGCTCGGAATTCGTCACGGATGTAGCGGCCTTCGGCGCGAACGCGGATGCCGTGATAGAGGTCGGCGCTGACCAGGCCGGCGCCGGCGCCATAGATCACGCTCGCAGCGTCGCGCTTGTCAGGCGTCACGTCGTTGTAGGCGCCGCCGACACCGAGCAGCAGGAACGGGTGCACAGGCGCCGAGCCTTGGCGCTCGGTGATCGTGTAAACCAGATCGACCATGCCGCTGTACTGGTAGAAATCGGTGCCGTTGCCGTTGCCGGTCGCGTAGATCGCCCAGTGGGCGCCGCCTTCGATGCCGAGGTGCGGCGTGAACGAGTGACCGTAGAGCAGTGATACACCACTGCCGCTGCGGACACCGGTGCGGGCTTTATCGGGAATTTCGTAAGTCGGCAGCACGCTGAGGTAATCGTGCTCGCCAACATTTTCCTCGCCCTGGGCAAGAGCGCCGCCACTGGCGAGCACCGCTGCCGCAATCAATGCATTACGCATGTTTTTCCCTGTATGAGCCTGTTCAGTGTGTAGCGATAACGACGAACCCCCGGCCATCGGCAAGGGGTTCGTGTTCATCTTCAGCGGGCCTTGACCCGGAACTCGACGCGACGGTTCAGCAGGTAGTCGTCCTGATTCCGTTCCGGCTTGATCTTCAGCTGAGATTCGCCGTAGCCAACCGCCTTCAGCTGATCAGGCGAAACGCCCTTTTCGATCAGGTAAGCGCGGACAGCGTCGGCACGACCCTGCGACAGCTTCAGGTTGTAGGCCGCGGAACCCTGACTGTCGGTGTGACCGGCGATTTCGACCTGCAGCGAGCGCTGGCCTGCCATGCCCTTGGCGATGACGTCGAGCACCGACTGTGCATTCGGACGGAGCTTGGTTTCGTCGAGGTTGAAGGTGACGCCGCGAAGTTCGATCAGCTGGCCGGCGAGGATGCAACCCTCGGCGTCAACCTTCAGACCCTTCGGCGTATCCGGGCACTTGTCGAGTTCGTCGATGACGGTATCGCCGTCGGTGTCGATGAACGGACGCGGCACTTCCTTCTCCGTCTCGATGATCTTGGTCGCTTGCGGCGTGAACAGCGTGGTCAGCGTCTGACGGACGCGGCCGAGCGGAATTTCCACGCCGATGCCCACGCTCGGGTCGCCGTAGCCGCTTCTGTAGGTGGAGTACGTATAGCGCGCTTCGCCGCGGATGCGGACGTTGTGAAACACCGGCGCGGTGACGAAGCCGACGCCCGCGTTGACCGCGAAGCTGGAATCGTCACGGGTGTCGATCGCCACGTCGTCGCTGTGCGCGCCGATGCCGATCAGCGCGAACGGGGTGATCGGCCGTTCGTCGCGGCGATCCCAAGGCGTCACGGTCAGATCGACGCCGCCCTGCACCTGATAGAAATCGGAGCCTTTGCCACGCCCGGTCTCGAAGAGCTGGAAAGCCACTCGGCCTTCCACCGACAGCAGTTCATGAAACTGATTGCCGTACATGAAGGCGATACCGCCGCCGATGTTGTCGGTTCCCCGGCCGTTGTCGGGAAACACCCCGGAAGCGATCACGCTCACGTAGTCGTTCGAGGTGTAGACGAGGCGATCGCGGACGATCGGTTCACCTTCGGCCAGCGCCGCGCTGCTGGCGCAGATCAAGGTCAAGGTCGCGAGATTCTTGAGCATTTCCCTTCCTGAGTCGGTGTAATCAGTAGCTGCAACGGCGGTCAGCGCGGAACGCTTGCCGAGATTTTGAATGGTTATTTGCTCACAGTTTGGCTATCGGCCGTGCCATCGTCAAAGGGGTAGGTAAAATTGCAATATCCGGACCCGTCGCCAAAGCACTCAAAAGCGGGTCGGAGCGTACGGTGCGAGATCCAGCGAAGGGGGGCGGTCGGACAATAATTCAGCTACCAGCTGGCCGGTAATCGCCGACAAACTGACGCCCAGCATGCCGTGGCCGGTAGCCAGGGTCAGATTGGCGAGATGTGGTGCACGGCCGATGATCGGCAGATCATCCGGGGTCATCGGCCGCCAGCCGTACCACTCCTCTTCCACCGTCGGCCCGACAGGTTCCTGCAGATATTCCGCCGCGCCGCGCGAAAGCGCGTCGAGCCGCAGGCGGTTCAGGCTGCTGTCATAGCCGGCGAATTCCATCGTGCTGCCGAGCCGGTAGCCGGAATCCCAGGCGGTGACGCAGACGCTGCGCTCCTTCAGCACCATCGGGATCACCGGCGCGATTCCCGGCCGGCTGTAGGTGATCGAATAGCCCTTGCCCGGCTGGATCGGAATCTTCAGCCCCAGCGCCTGCCCGAACTGCGGCGACCAGGCGCCGAGGGCAAGCACCACATCGCGGCCGCGATACCGGCCGCCGGAGGTCTGCACCGAGTCGATGCGGCCGTTGGCGGTCTCGAAGCCGGTGATCTGCACGCCTTGCTCGATGACGCCGCCGGCTGCGCGCACGGCGCGGACCAGTTCGGCGATGTAGGTGTTCGGCCGCAGCCGCGCGTCATCGGGATGGAAATAGCCGCCGGCCACCGAATCGTTCAGCGCCGGTTCTCTGGCGCGCAGGGCCGGGCCATCCAGCGCTACACAGGGAATGCCGAGCGAACGCAGCAGCGCCGCGTCCGGTGCGGCGTGCTCGTAGCCGGCGATCTCGCGATAGACGTACAGCGTGCCGCTGCGCTCGAACTCGCAAGCCAGGCCTTCGTCGGCGATCAGCTGTTCGAGACGCAGGCGCGAAGCTTTCAGCAGGATCGCCTTGGTCTGCGCCGTGGCCAGGAAGTCGCGCTCGTTGCACAGCTTCGCGAAACGCAGCAGCCAGCCGAGCAGGGCCGGGTCGAGGCTGGGCTTGATCCGCAGCGGCGCATCGGCCTTGAGCATCCACTTCAGCGCCTTGGCCAGCGTGCCTGGCGCATGCAGCGGCAGATGGCTGGGCGTGATGGTGCCGCAGTTGCCATGGCTGGCCGCGCTGCCCGGTGTCTTCTGCTCCAGGATCGTCACCGCCCGGCCGGCGCGCAGGCAGAACAGCGCCACGCTCAGGCCGATGACGCCGCCGCCGAGGATCAGGACATCGCAGGCGCGGGCAGAAACGCTGGCGGGCTGGGAACTGCTGTTGTTCATCGAAGGACGGGAACCGGTGCGGGAACGAGGCTCGGGCGGGATGGCGGCCGAGCGCGCGGACTATAGAGCGGGCAGGATTTCCGTTCAGGCTTTCGCGCCTGGAATCATCGCCGTCGAACGCTACACTCGCGCACCATTTCGATGCCGCTGCCCCGATCGATGAGCGCTACCGACCTGCTGGCCCGCGTGTTCACCGCCAGCCCTTTCGTGGCGTCGGTATTCCGGCGCGAGCAGGCCTGGGCCGATGTCGCCTGGGCGGATGGCGAGTTCGCGGGCCCGCTGTCCCCGGTCGCCGGGCGGCTGAGCGAAGCCTGCGCCGGCAGCACCGATGAAGCCGCTTTTATGCGCGCGCTGCGCCGGTTCCGGAATCGCGAGATGGCCCGCATCGCGGTGCGCGACATCGCCGGCTACGCGACGCTCGACGCCACGCTCGGCGATCTCTCCGATCTTGCCGACGCCGCAATCGACGTCACCCTGAGCTTCGTCGCCAGCACGCTGCAGGCGCGTCACGGCCGGCCGATCGCGGCCGATGGCAGTCTGGCGCTGCCGTTCGTGCTCGGCATGGGCAAGCTCGGTGGCCGCGAGCTGAATTTCTCCAGCGACATCGACCTGATCTTCGGCTATAGCGCCAACGGCGACACCGACGGCCCGCGCTCGCTGGCCAACGAGGAGTACTTCGCCAAGCTGGCCCGCGATACCAGCCGCCTGCTGGCCACACCGACCCAGGACGGCTTCGTGTTCCGCGTCGATACCCTGCTGCGGCCGTTCGGCAGCGTTGGCCCGTTCGCGGCCTCGGCCTCGGCGATGGAGGACTACTACCAGACCCACGGCCGCGAATGGGAGCGCTACGCGATGGTCAAGGCGCGGCCCTGCGCCGGTGATCTCGCCGCCGGCCGCGCGCTGCTCGATCGCTTGCGGCCGTTCGTCTACCGCCGCTATCTCGACTACGGCGCGCTCAACTCCCTGCGCGAGCTGAAAGGCCTGATCGATCGTGATGCCCAGGCCAAGGGCGCTGCCGACAACCTCAAGCTCGGCCCCGGCGGCATCCGCGAGGTCGAGTTCATCGTCCAGCTGTTCCAGCTGACCCGCGGCGGCCAGGACGCTCGCCTGCGCGACGCTCGGCTGCGGCCGGTGTTGGCCTATCTCGGCGAGGCCGGCCTGCTGCCTGCCGATGCCGTCAAGGCGCTCGATGCCGCCTACGTCCTGCTGCGCCGTGCCGAGAATGCCGTGCAGCTGCATGGCGATCTCCAGACCCATGTGCTGCCGACCGAGGAAACCGCGCGCGCAGCGTTTGCCGCGGCACTCGGCTGTGCCGACTACGTCGCCGCGATGGCGCCGCTGGAAGCCGCCCGCCAACGCGTGCGCCGCGAGTTCGAGCGCCTGTTCGCGGAACCGGAAAAGACGCCGCAGTCCCGTTGCTTCGACAGTGCCGCCGGCGAAGCCTGGGGCGTCTCGGCCGAAGATCCGGAAACCCTGTCGGCACAGGGCTTCGGCAGCGGTGCCGCGCTGGTCGCGAAAGCACTGACCGATCTGCGCCAGTCGCGGCAGATGCGCACCCTGAGCGATGCCGCCCAACAGCGCCTGCGCGCCTTGCTGCCGCTGCTGCTCGATGAAGCGATCAAGCAGCCGGAGCCGGCGGTTGCCGCAACCCGCGTCTTCGAAGTGATTGCCGCCATCCTCGGCCGCAGCACCTACCTGATCCTGCTGCACGACTCCGCCATGGCGCGCGCCGCACTGCTGCGCCTGTGCGCCGCCAGCCCCTGGCTGACCACCTTGCTGGCGCGCACACCGGCGCTGCTTGATGCGCTGCTCGATCCGCGGCTGGCCACCGAGGCGCCGTCGAAAGACCAGCTGCGGGACGACCTGGTGACTCGCTACGCCCGAGTCGAAGCCAGCGATGTCGAGGCGCAGATGGATGTGCTGCGCCGTTATCGCCAGGAGATGACCCTGCGCATCGCCGCCAGCGATCTGGCCGGCAGCCTGCCGCTGGTCCAGGTCAGCGATCGTCTGACCTGGCTGGCCGAAGCGATCGTCGATCGCGCGCTGGCCAGCGGCTGGGCGCAGCTCGCCGAAGCGCATGGCGAGCCCAGTCATGCCGATGGCCGTCCGGCCGGTTTCGCGATCCTCGGCTATGGCAAGTTCGGCTCGATCGAACTCGGCTACGGCTCCGATCTGGACCTGGTGTTCGTCTACGACTGCGATGCCCCGGACGCCACCACCAGCGGCGCGCGGCCGCTCAGCAATGCCCAGTTCTTCGCCCGGCTCGGCCAGCGCATCGTCCATTACCTGGCCACCCAGACGCCGGCGGGCCGTGCTTACGAAATCGATCTGCAGCTCCGGCCCAGCGGCAACTCCGGCCTGGTGGTCAGCGGCCTGCCGAGCTTCGCCCGTTATCAGCGCGAATCGGCCTGGACCTGGGAGCACCAGGCGCTGCTGCGGGCGCGATCCATCGCCGGCAGTGAGGCGCTCTGTGCGGCGATCGCCGACGTGCGCCGCGAAGTGCTGTGCCGGGTCCGCAATGCCGAAACCCTGCGCCGCGAAGTGGCCGAGATGCGCGCCAGGATGCGCACCAGCCTGGAGAAGCGCACGGCTGGCAAGTGGGACGTCAAGCAGGGTGCCGGCGGCCTGATCGATGCCGAATTCCTGACCCAGTACCTGTGTCTGCGCGATGCCCACAGTGAAGCGCGGCTGATCGAATACACCGACAACTGGCGGCAGCTTGAAGCGCTGGCCGACGCACAGCGGATCACGCCCGAGCAGAAGGACAGCCTGCTGCACGCCACCCGCGTCTATCGCGGCTGGCTGCATCGCCGGGCCTTGCAGCAGGCCGATGGCCTGGCCGATCAGGCAGACTTTGCGGCGGAACGCGCTGCCGTCGCGGCGCTCTGGCAGCAACTCGTCGTTGCCCCCTCATCATCTGGAGAAGTGCAGTGATCGTCGTCACCGGAGCCGCAGGCTTCATCGGATCCAACATCGTCCTCGGCCTCAATGCCCGCGGCCGCAGCGACATCATCGCCGTCGACGAACTGAGTGACGGCACCAAGTTCCGCAACCTCGCCGACGGCGAGATCGCCGACTATCTCGACAAGGACGAGTTCCTGGCCCGCATCGACAGCGGCGATCTGCCGAAGATCCACGCGATCTTCCACCAGGGCGCCTGCTCGGCGACCACCGAGTGGAATGGCAAGTACATGATGGACGTGAACTACCACTACTCGAAGCGCCTGCTGCACTACTGTCAGGTGCATCGCGTGCCGTACTTCTACGCCAGCTCGGCGTCGGTCTACGGCATGGGCAGCAATGGCTTCCGCGAGGAACGCGACTGCGAAAAGCCGCTGAACGTCTACGCCTATTCGAAGTTCCTGTTCGACCAGTACGTGCGTCGCCAGTCACTGCAGTCGCAGGTGATCGGTCTGCGCTACTTCAACGTCTACGGCCCGCGCGAGCAGCACAAGGGCGGCATGGCCTCGACCGCATTCCACTTCAACAACCAGATCGCCAAGGACGGCGTCTGCAAGTTGTTCGAAGGCAGCGACGGCTATGACAACGGTGGCCAGCGCCGCGACTTCATCCACGTCGACGACGTGGTCGCCATGAACCTGTGGTTCTGGGATCACCCGGAGCACTCCGGCATCTACAACTGCGGCACCGGCCGCGCCCAGCCGTTCAACGACATCGCCAACAGCGTGATTGCCTGGCACGGCAAGGGCCGGATCGACTACGTGCCGTTCCCGGACAACCTGCGTGGCCGCTACCAGAGCTTCACCGAAGCCAGCCATGACCGGTTGCGCAGCATCGGCTACGACCGCCCGTTCCTGACCGTCGAGGAAGGCGTCAAACGCTATCTGGATTGGCTCAACGCCTGAGGGCGTTGCGGGGATTGGCTGAACGCCTGAGCGTTCCCGAGGCGGGAATCCCTTCCGCCGAACGGGAAGGGATGGAGCGGGTGATGGGAATCGAACCCACGCCAGCAGCTTGGGAAGCTGCAGTTCTACCATTGAACTACACCCGCACGAGGCCGCAATCGTACCGCGCGCACGGCCGCAGCGTGAAGGCCGGCTGCGGTTGCAGACAGCGAGCCGGGCAAGCCATGCGGAACTAGCTGCGGATCGGCCAGCGCCCGTCGTTGTCTTCGAGCGCGATGTCGCGATAGCGGCAGCGGCCTTCGCCGCGCTGGAACACCGAATTGGCGATCAGCCAGACGCCGGTGATCCTGCTCGGCAGCGGGCCGCCGATCGCCTTTCGGTAATCGTCCGCGAGCGAGCGGCGCTCATCGAGCCACTGGCCGAGCTGCAGGCTGCCGCTGCGCACCACCCAGTGCGTCTCCCGATCCTTCCACCAGGCCAGCGGGCACTGGAAGATGGTATCGATCGGCAGCGCCGCGCTCCACATCCAGGTGAGATCGAGCCCGTTATCGAACTCGACCGCCATCGACAGATAGTCATGCGTCGGCTCGATATGCTCGGGCAGCTTCGACGGCAATTGCTCGACGCACCAGGACCAGCCGATCCGGCTGGCTTCGGTCAGCGGCCGGTCGACCGGGAACTGCAGGATGCCGACATCGGCCCGCGTGCAGCAGGCCAGCTCGCCATCGCGGTGCGGTGTCGCGGCGAAGATTTCGCCATCGCCGAGTCGCCACAGGTAATGCCAGCCCTCCGGCGGCTGCACCGGCGCTTGCAGGCGTTGCAGCGCCGGGCCGAACAGCGCGGCATCGTGCGCGGCGGCGGCCTTCAGTGGCGGCACCGGATCATCGCGCCACTGGATCACGGCAAGCTCGAAGCCGCCGCGCATGCCGCCACGTGGAATGCCGGTTTCGAACGCGCCCTGCCGGTCGGCGAACTCGCCCGGCGGTTTCGCCGTGAAGCGAAGGCTGCCGCCGTTTTCGACGTACAGCGTGCAGGCGTCGCCGATGATCTTGGCCAGCTCGCCGTCGCCGATCCGGAACCACAGGCCGACCTTGGCCGCGAACGCGACATCGAGCGCCGGCGAGGCCTGGATCACCCCATCGGCCATCAAGGTGACGGCGCGACCGTCGGCGAGCGACAGGCCGGTATCGCGCCAAGGCGGCGTGTCGGCATCGACGCGCAGCCAGTCGCAACGCAGCACGGCATCGCCAAGGGACGCCAGCACCTGTTCGACGCGCGCCCTGAAATCCGGGCGTGGTCCGGCAGTCGGCCCGCGCAGGCGGTGGGCCAGGCGGCTGCCAATGAAGCGCAGCGTGGTCGGCACCGCGGACGGCGCGTTGCGGATCGGCATGCGGCGGGCTCCTGTGGTCAAGGCAAAGTGCTGCCGATGGTAGGCGCAGCCTCCGGCCTCGTCATCCGAGGGAAGGCCAGGGCCGGCGGCGACGCCAGACCCGGTCGGTTAAACTTCACGCCTCCCGCAAACCCTCGTCCTGCCATGCAGATCATCGTCAATGGCGAGTCCCGCGACTCTGCCGACGCCGCCACCGTCGCCACCGTGATCGAAGCGCTCGGCCTGTCCGGCCAGCGCTGCGCTGTCGAGCTGAACGGCGACATCGTGCCGCGCAGCAGCTGGGGCGAGCGCAGGCTGGTGGCGGATGACCGGTTGGAAGTTGTTCGTGCCATCGGTGGTGGATAGAACTGCTGGTCTCCCCTCTCCCTCGGGAGAGGGCTTCGTCGCACTGATCGAGATTCGAGATGACCCAGGCTGAACCGATGTCCTCCGCTACCGACGACTCGCTGGTCATCGCTGGCAAGCGCTATCGCTCGCGGCTGCTTGTCGGCAGCGGCAAGTACAAGAGCCTCGAAGAAACCCGGCTGGCGACCGAAGCCAGCGGCTCCGAAATCATCACGGTGGCGATCCGCCGGGTGCCCTTCTTTACCAATCCTGGCGGCCAGAACCCGAACGAGCCGAGCCTGCTCGATGTCGTGCCGCCGAGCCGCTACACGATCCTGCCCAACACCGCCGGCTGCTACACCGCCGAAGAGGCCGTGCGCACCTGCCGTCTGGCCCGCGAGCTGCTCGATGGCCACAAGCTGGTCAAGCTCGAAGTGCTGGCCGATCCGAAGACCCTGTACCCGGACGTGATCGGCACTTTGGCCGCCGCCGAAATCCTGGTCCGCGACGGCTTCGACGTGATGGTCTACTGCAGCGATGACCCGGTGCTGGCCAAGCGCCTCGAAGAGATCGGCTGCGTCGCGGTGATGCCGCTGGCAGCACCCATAGGCTCCGGCCTCGGCATCCAGAACCGCTACAACCTCTTGGCGATCATCGAGAACGCCAAGGTGCCGATCATCATCGACGCCGGCGTCGGCACTGCCAGCGACGCCGCGATCGCAATGGAACTGGGCTGTGACGGCGTGCTGATGAACACCGCGATCGCCGAAGCCCGCGACCCGGTGCTGATGGCCAGCGCGATGAAGCACGCGATCATCGCCGGCCGCCAGGCCAAGCTCGCCGGCCGCATGCCGATGCGCCGCTATGCCTCGGCCTCGTCGCCGATCACGGGCGTCATCGGCTGAAGCCACGCATGTCCGAACTTCCGGAACTCCCAGAGTTGGATGGCGACCGCCGCGCCCGCGCGATCCGCAGCTTCGTCCGCCGCGAAGGGCGAATCACCGATGCGCAGGCCGATGCGCTGGAGCGCCTGTGGCCGCAGTACGGCCTGGGGCCGATGCCCGATGGCGAGCATGTCCATCCGCTGCCGCTGATCGACTTCGCGGTAGCTTTCGGCCGCGCTGCGCCGCTGTCGCTGGAGATCGGCTTCGGCAATGGCGAGCGTCTGGCGCAGGCGGCGGCGGCGCATCCGGAGATCAATCACATTGGCGCCGAAGTGCATCGGCCCGGTGTCGGCCGGGTGCTGCAGGAAGTCGAGAAGGCGGGCCTCGGCAACGTCCGTGTGATGTGCGCCGACGCCGCCGAGTTCCTGCGCACCACGGCACCGAAAGGCGCGTTCTGCGAAGTGGTCGTGCAGTTCCCGGACCCTTGGCACAAGACCAAGCACCACAAGCGCCGGATCATCCAGCCGGCCTTCGTCGCCACGGTGGCGGAAGCGCTGGCACCGGGCGGCCGCTTCAAGCTCGCCACCGACTGGGCGCAATACGCCGAGCACATGCTGGAAGCGATCGCCACCGAGCCGCGCTTGAAGAACCTCAGCCCCGATGGCCGTTTCGTGCCGCGCCCGGACGATCGCCCGCTGACCCGTTTCGAGAACCGCGGCCTGCGCCTCGGTCACGAGGTCGCCGACCTCGAATTCATTCGTCTCTAGTTCAAGGAGTGATGCCCGTGGAAATGCGCAAGCTCGGCCGTACCGATCTCGAAGTCAGCAGCATCTGCCTCGGCACCATGACCTGGGGCGAGCAGAACAGCGAAGCCGAAGGCCACGAGCAGATGGATTACGCCGTGACCCAGGGCATCAACTTCTTCGACGTCGCCGAGATGTATCCGGTGCCGCCGAAGGCTGAAACCTATGGCCGCACCGAAGAGATCATCGGCACCTGGTTCGCCAAGACCGGCAAGCGCAAGGACATCGTCCTCGCCACCAAGGTCGCCGGTCCCGGCCAGATGGACTACATGCGCGGCGGTGCCAAGCTCGATCGCAAGAGCGTGCTTGCGGCCTGCGATACCTCGCTCAAGCGCCTGCAGACCGACTACATCGATCTCTACCAGATCCACTGGCCGTCACGCGCCACCAACTACTTCGGCCAGCTCGGCTTCAAGCCCAGCGATGACAGCCGCGCGCCGCCGATCGAAGAGACGCTGGGCGCGCTCGGCGAACTGGTCAAGGCCGGCAAGGTGCGCAATGTCGGCGTGTCGAACGAAACGCCCTGGGGCGTTGCCGAATATCTGCGCCTGAGCCGCGAGCAAAGCCTGCCGCGCCCGGTGTCGATCCAGAATCCCTACAGCCTGCTGAACCGCAGCTTCGAGGTCGGCCTCGCCGAGTTCTCGCACCGCGAACAGCTCAGCCTGCTGGCCTACTCGCCCTTGGCCTTCGGCATGCTGGCCGGCAAGTACCTGAACGGCCAGCGCCCGGCGAACGCGCGGCTGACCCTGTTCGCGCGCTTCAGCCGCTACAACGGCGATCACGCGATGGCTGCCACCCAGGCCTATGCCGATCTCGCCAAGGAGCACGGCCTGGCGCTGAATCAGATGGCGCTGGCCTTCGTCACTTCACGGCACTTCACCACTGCGAACATCATCGGCGCCACGTCGATGGAGCAGCTCAAATCGAACATCGCGTCGCACGAGCTGAAGCTGTCCAAGGCCGTGATCGAAGGCATCGAAGCGATCCACAAGCGCTACACGATTCCCTGTCCCTGAGCAGGATCAACCGCGCCGCAAGCGCTTGGCTCCGTCATCGCAGATCCAGACGGCGTCGAGGCTCTGCTCATCGGTGACGTTCGAAACCATCGGCACGGTCCAGAACTCGGCCTGGGCGCGGGCTGGTGTCAGGTCGAGCAGCAGGTAGCCGTTGAGCCGGTTGTTCAAATATTTCAGATGCGGATTGCTCAGCCGCAGCAAGGGCGTGATGCCGGTCTGCACGCGTTCCAGCAGGCCACTGATCGACAAACCTTCCGGCGCATCGCCACGCGAGGTCGTCGAGGTGACGACGAATTCCACTGCCCGTGAACCTTCGCCGCTCAGCGCGTTGTAGCTCAGGCTGTTCGGGTCCGGCGTGACATCGAAGGCATAGGCCTCGTGGGCATCGCCGGTCAGGATCAGCGGATTGCGCAGGCCATCGAGCATCGCCAGCACCCGGTCGCGCGCCGGTTCGTAGCCGTCCCATTTGTCGTTCGACACGAACAGGCTGAGATTGCTGGCGCGCGGCGCGCCGAGCAGCTTCAGCGGCGAGAAATAGACCTGGTTGCCGAGCAGCTGCCAGCGCGCTTTCGAAGCCGCGAGCTGTCGGCCCAGCCAGACTTCCTGCTCGGCGCCGAGGATCTGCCGCGCCGGATCGGCGAAGGCGCCGGTCTGCGTGAACGCGCCGATGCCCTCGCCGAACACGGTGTTCGGCGGCAACGGCTGGTCGCGGCCGATGTGGCGGGCGTCGATCATGGTCAGATCGGCGAGATCGCCGAACGAGAACGCGCGATAGACGCGGGCGAGGTTGCCCGGCTCCGGCGTGCGGATCGGCAGCCATTCGTGCGCGGCCCGGAACGCAGCGGCGCGCCGATCGGCGTAGGCGCCTTGGGTCGCCGGATCGTGGGCCTCCGCACCGTCACGCCAGGCGTTGTTGGCGACCTCGTGATCGTCCCAGACCCAGATCATCGGATGCGCACCGTGCAGCGCCTGCAGATCGGCATCCCGGCGGACCTGGGTGTAGCGCTCGCGGTAATCGGCCAGGCTGACGATCTCGCGCGGCGGCTGATGCGGCCGCACGCGATCCTGGGCACCGTTCTCGTAGAGGTAATCGCCGAGATGGACCACGGCCTGCAGATCGTCGCGCTCGGCCACGCGGCGATAGGCGTTGTAGAAGCCGCGGCTGAAATCGGCGCAGGTGACGAAGGCGAAGCGCAGATGATCGACCGCGCCCACCGGCGCCGTGCGCGTGCGGCCGATCGGCGATGTAGCCGTCGCCGACGTGAAGCGGTACCAGTAGACGGTGCCAGGCGCCAGGCCGGTGGCATCGAGCTTGATCGTGTAGTCGGCCGCTGCGTCGCTGCGCACACGACCTTGCAACACGATGTCGCTGAACGCCGGATCACGGGCCAGCAGCCAGTCGATGACCACTTCGCCGTCGATTTCCGGTGTAGCGCGCGTCCACAGGATCACGCGATCGGCAGTCGGATCGCCGCTGGCCACGCCGTGCTCGAAGCGCGCTGGTGACAGCGGCGCATCGGTCTCGCCGCTTTCGGTGCAGGCCGCGAGCATCGGCACGATGGCGAGCGAAGCTTTCAGCAGATCGCGACGGCTCAAACGGAAATTCGCGAAACGTATCGGGGGCATGAGGCAGCAGCCAGCGGAAGCACTGCCCGATGCTCGCCACCGTCGATGACAGCGCGGTGACGCTCCCGCCGCTGTGTCGCCTCAGCCCGATCCGCTCAGGGTGTCGGGGCTGGCGCTTCGAAACCGGCCGTGGCCAGCAGCGCCCGCGCCGGTGCCGAGCGCAGGAACTCGACATAGGCCTGCGCCAGCGCATTGCCGCTGCCGGCCTTGCTCAGGGTCGCCGTGTACTGCGCCGGTTCGTAGACGCCGATCGGCAGCAGGATGTACTGGCCGATGTCGCGATAGGCCGGTGCTTTCACCATCGGCATCGGCAGCAGGCCGATGTCCGAACCCTTGGCCTTGATCTCCTCGGCCACCGCCAGATCGTCGGCGAGCCGCTTCAGTTTCGGGGTCGCGATCTCGGCGACGCCGAGGCGGTCCAGCGCGGTGGTGGCGATGACGCCGAACGGCGAACTGGTCGGATCGGCGATGGCGATGGCGTTGATGTAGTCGGCGGCGAACAGCGGCCGGCCACGGCCCGGATTGACGCCCGGCGTGTTGGTCCACAGCGCCAGCAGACCGATACCGATCACCCGCGTGCTGCCGCCATCGAGTTTGCCGCTGGCGGCCAGCCGCTGCGGCAGTGCCTGATCATCGGCGAGCAGCACGTCGAACGCGCCATCGGCCTCGATCTGTGCGCCCAGCGTCGCCGATGCGGCGCTGGCCACGGTGATCGCCGCACCCGGATGCTGGCGCAGGAACTCGGTGTTCAGGGTGGCGGCGGCGGGTGCGATGCTCGGCACTGCGGCAATCGCCAGATGGTCGCCGTCGGCCTGGGCGATGCCGGCCAGCATCAGCGGCAGTACGGCGGTCAGCAGCGCAGCGACGTGCTTGCGGATGGACGGCAGCATCGGCATTTCCTCAAGCGAATCAGGAGCTCGAGTGTGCCAGCCGCGGCTCGATGACGTGAGCTGGCGTCAGCGCGCCGCCGTCGATCCACGCACGATGCAGCGCCCGCTCAGCACCAGCTTGCGCACCGGCAGGTTCGGCGTCTGCAGGCGCTCGAACAGCAGCGCCATCGCTTGCCGGCCAATCTCCTCGACCGGCTGCTCGATCACCGTCAGGCCCGGTTCGACCAGTTCGGTCCAGGTTTCGTTGTCGAAGCCGGCAAGCGCCAGATCGTTCGGGATCGACAGGCCAGCGGCACGCGCCGCGCGTACCGCGCTGCTCAGGAACAGGCTATTGCTGACCAACAGCGCTTCGGGCCGATCCCGGCTTGCGAACCAGGTCGCCAGCTCGGCGCGAGCGGCGTCGGCAGAGGGCGCGCAGAGCCGGAAATCGGGCGTCAGACCGGCAGCGGAAAGCGCGGCGACATAGCCATCGCGCCGCTCCAGGCCGGTGACGCTGGCATTGCCGAACAGGCCGCCGATGCGCCGATAGCCGCGTTCCACCAGATGCCGCACCAGTTCGGCGGTGGCCTCGCGATTGTCGAGCACCACGCAGTCGTACAGGCCGGCCGGGCTGCTGCGATCGATCAGCACGGTGGGGAATTCCAGCCGCCGTTTGCCGAGCTGATCGAGCGTGGTCCGGGTCGGCGCGAAGATCAGGCCGGTGATCCGCTCGTCCTGCATCAGCCGCAGATACAGCGCTTCACGCTCCGGGTCTTCGTCGGTATTGCACAGGATCACCCGCATGCCGGCGCGATAGGCGCTGTCCTCCACGGCGCGCGATACCGCAGTGAAGAAGGGGTTGCGCAGATCGGCCACCACCAGGCCGATGGTGCCGCTCTGCTGCGAGCGCAGCCGCCGCGCCGCCAGATTCGGCCGGTAGCCGGTTGCGGTCACCGCCGCTGCCACCAGCGCCCGCAGCTCCTCGCTGACCGGCCCGCCAGACAGCGCCCGCGACACCGTTGCCGGTGATACGCCGGCAGCTTTCGCCACGTCCTTGATTCCGACTGTCATGGCGCGTTTCAGAAAACGTTTTCATAAAACATGGCCGGATTGTCGAACAATAATCCCTGAAATTGCAATGGCATGAAGAAATATCGCAATGCAGCAGGCGGTCGGACGCTTGACAGTAGTTATGAAAACGATTTCAGTACACGAACAACGAGACGTGCATTGGAGGAGTCCGCCATGTCCAGCAGCATCACCCACAGCCTGTTGTCCCGCGAACTGGTGCGCTTGAACGCGAGCCCGGTCGACAAGCAGCAGGCGATCGACGAAGCCGCGCAACTGCTGATCGCCGGCGGCTGCGTCGAGCCGGCGTACGCCGCCAGCATGGCGCGCCGCGAAGCGGTGGCGAACACCTTTCTCGGCCACGGCGTGGCGATTCCGCATGGCCTGGGCGAGGACCGTCATCTGGTGCGCCGCAATGGCGTGGCGATCCTGCAGGTGCCGGGCGGCGTCGAGTGGAATCCTGGCCAGCGCGCTCATCTGGTGGTTGCCATCGCCGCGCAATCCGATGCCCATCTGGCGATCCTGAGGCGGCTGACCCGGCTGATCCAGGACGAAGCGACCCTGGCGCAGCTGGCGACCACCAACGATCCGCAGGCGCTGATCGCCGCGTTCGACGAAGACCGCATCGCGGTGGCGGACAGCGCGCCGGCCGCCGATCTCGCCGAAGCCTTCGTCTGGACGGTCGGCTATCCGGCCGGCCTGCACGCGCGGCCGGCGGCGCGCTGGGTCGAAGCGGCGCGCGCCCATGCTTCGCGTGTGCAGGTTCGCAATGGCGATGAAGTGGCCGACGCCAAGAATCTGGTGGCACTGCTGCAGCTCGGCGCCAAGGCTGGCGATCAGCTGAACATCTCCGCCGAAGGCCGCGATGCCGCCGCTGCGCTGGCCCGTTTCCGCAGCCTGATCGACAGTCTGATCGCCCAGGAAAAGGCCGATGCCGCGCTCGCCGCCCGCCGCGCCGCACAGCCGAAGACGCCGGGCTGGACGCCGCCGGAGCAGCTGGTCTGCATCGCCGGTATTGCCGCCAGCCCGGGCCTGGCGATCGGCGTCGTCCATCGGTTGACTGCCGATGAAGCGCCGATCGCCGATCACCCGACGCCGCTCGCCGAAGGCGGCACGCGTCTGCACGAAGCGCTGTGCGCAACGCGCCAGCAGCTGACCGCGCTGGCTGACGACACCGCGCGCCGCCTCGGCGCCGCCGACGCCGCGATCTTCAAGGCTCACGGCGAGCTGCTCAACGACACCGATCTGATCACCCTGACCTGCCAGTTGATGGTCGAAGGTCATGGCGTCGCCTGGTCCTGGAATGCAGCCGTCGAGCGGATGGCGGCGAAGCTTTCGGCACTCGGCAACGCCGTGCTCGCCGGCCGCGCGGCGGACCTGCGTGACGTCGGCCGCCGCGTGCTCGCCAACATCGATCCGGCGCTGGCGCGCGACACCCTGGCTGCGCTGCCGGACGCCTGCATCCTGGTCGCCGCCGATCTGTCGCCATCGGACACCGCGACGCTCGATCCGCTGAAGGTCATCGGCCTGGCGACCGGGCAGGGCGGGCCGACTTCGCACACCGCGATCCTCGCCCGCACGCTCGGCCTGCCGGCGCTGGTCGGCGGCGGCGCGGCGCTGCTCGATGTCGCCGAAGGCACGTCGGCGATCGTCGATGGCAGCGGCGGTTGCCTGTATCTGAACCCGTCGCCCGCCGCGATCGGTTCGGCTCGGGCCTGGATCGCCGAACAGGCCGCCGTGCGCGCTCGCGAAGCCGAAAGCCGCAGCCAGCCGGCAGTCACCGTCGACGGTCATGCGGTCGACATCGGCGCCAACATCAACCTGCCCGAGCAGGCCGCGATGGCGCTGGAGCAGGGTGCGGAAGGCGTCGGCCTGATGCGCACCGAATTCCTGTTCCTGGAACGGGCATCGACGCCGAGCGAGGACGAGCAGCACGCGATCTACGTGGCGATGGCACAGGCGCTCGGCGGCCGGCCGCTGATCGTCCGCGCGCTCGACATCGGTGGCGACAAGCAGGTCGCCCATCTCGATCTGCCGCACGAGGAAAACCCGTTTCTCGGCGTCCGTGGCGCGCGCCTGCTGCTGCGCCGCGCCGATCTGCTGGAGCCGCAGCTACGCGCGCTGTATCGTGCCGCGCAGGACGGTGCCCAGCTGAAGATCATGTTTCCGATGATCACCTCGGTGCCGGAAATCCTGGCGCTGCGGGCGATCTGCGAGCGCATCCGCATCGAGCTGGCGGCGCCGTTCGTGCCGCTCGGCATCATGATCGAAGTGCCGGCCGCCGCGATCCAGGCCGATGTGCTGGCCCGCCATGCCGACTTCTTCTCGATCGGCACCAACGACCTCACCCAGTACACGCTGGCCATAGATCGCCAGAACCCGGAACTCGCTGCCGAAGCCGACAGCCTGCACCCGGCGGTGCTGCGCCTGATCCGGCTCACCGTCGAAGGTGCGGCTCGCCACGGCCGCTGGGTCGGCGTCTGCGGCGGGCTGGCCGGCGATCCGTTCGGCGCGGCATTGCTCGCCGGGCTTGGCGTGCAGGAACTGTCGATGACGCCGCGCGAGATCGCCGCGGTGAAATCGCGCCTGCGCGGTAGCCGCGTCGACGCGCTGCGGACGCTGGCCGAACGCGCGCTGGCCTGCGAGACCGCGGCCGAAGTTCGCGCGCTGGACGGAGCCGCGTCATGAGCGCACCCGTGCTGACCGTCGCCCTGAACCCGGCGCTGGACCAGACCATCACCCTTGATCGCCTGCGCCTCGGCGAAGTGCATCGTGCTCGCTCGGTGCGCATCGATGTCGCCGGCAAGGGCGTCAACGTCGCTTCCTGTCTCGCCGACTGGGGCGTCGCCACTGCCGTCACCGGCGTGCTCGGCGCCGGCAATGCCACAGCCTTCGACGCGCTGTTCGCCGCCAAGCAGATCGCCGATGGTTTCGTGCGCCGGCCCGGCGACACCCGCACCAACGTCAAGCTGCTCGATCTCGAAGCCGCCGACACCACGGACATCAATCTGCCGGGCCTGGTCGTCGATGGTGCTGACTTCGATGCCGTGCGCGCCAGGCTTCTGGCGCACAGCACCGCCGGCAGCATCGTCGTGCTCGCCGGCAGCCTGCCGGCCGGTCTGGCCGATGACAGCTATGCGCGGCTGATTGCCGAACTGGCGGCGCGCGGCGTGCGCTGCGTGCTCGATACCAGCGGTGCGCCGCTGGTGGCCGCACTCGATGCACCGCGCGACGCATTGCCGTACGCCGTGAAGCCGAACCGCCACGAACTCGAAGCCTGGGCCGGCCGCGCGCTGTCGACGCAGGCCGAGCTGATCGCCGCGGCGCGCGAGCTGCAGACACGCGGCATCGTGCTGGTCGCGATCTCGCAAGGTGCGGACGGCGCGCTGTTCCTGCGTGGGGACGAGATCGTGCAGGCCAAGCCGCTGCCGGTCGCGGTCGGCAGCACCGTCGGCGCCGGCGACGCGATGGTCGCGGGATTGACTGCCGCACTGCTCGCCGACGCCTCGCTCGAAGATCTCGCACGTCTGGCCACCGCGTTTGCTGCAGCGAAACTCGGCTGCGACGGTGCCCATCTGCCTCCGCGCGAACAGGTGCTGGCGCTGGCGAAGCAAGTACAGATTCAAAGGCTGGGTCGCGAAGCTGATCGACGAAGCAAAGCGCAACCGTTTCCCCTCTCCCCCCGGGAGAGGGGTGGGGGTGAGGGACTCAGCCCGATCAGTCAAACCAAACGCAGCCAGCCGCACGGAGACCCGCAATGACCACCACCATCGCCGTCATCGGCGCCGGCGCGCGCAGCACCCATGCGCTGCTCGCCGCTGAAGCACTGCGCCGCGCGGCGCAGGCCATTGGCGCGGTCTTCGCCGTGGAAGTGCGCAGCGATCGCGGCGTGCTGAACGCGCTCGGCGATGCGCAGATCGCCAGCGCCGGCCGCGTGCTGCTGGTCGGCAATGAAGATCTCGACGCCGAACGTTTCGCCAGCCTGCAGACCACCGCGGTCAGCATCGAAGACGTGTTGAGCGATGCCGCGGCCGTGCTCGCCCGGCTGCCGGAACCGCCGCCAGCCAAGGCCGTTGTCACGCAGATGCACATCGTTGCCGTCACGTCCTGCCCGACCGGCATCGCCCACACCTTCATGGCCGCCGAAGGCTTGCAGCAGGCGGCGAAAGCGCTGGGCCATGTGATCCGCGTCGAAACCCAGGGTTCGGTCGGCGCACGGGATGGACTGAGCGACGCCGAGATCCGCGCCGCCGATGTCGTGGTCATCGCCGCCGATCGCGAAGTCGATCTCGCCCGCTTTGCCGGCAAGCGCCTGCTCAAATCGGCGACCAAGCCGGCGATCAACGATGGCAAGGCGCTGCTGACGCGGGCGCTGGCCGAGGCCACGGTGCACGGCGGTGCTGCGCCGGCACCGAACGCGAAGAAGGCTGAAGCGAACGCCCGCAGCGGCCCGTACAAGCATCTGATGACCGGCGTGTCGTTCATGCTGCCGTTCGTGGTCGCCGGCGGCCTGCTGATCGCGCTCGCCTTCGCGTTCGGCGGCATCTACGCCTATGACGATGCCCATCGCGGCACCTTGGCCCACGCGCTGTTCCAGATTGGCGGCAAGGCGGCGCTGGTGTTGATGGTGCCGGCGCTCGCCGGCTACCTCGCGTACTCGATCGCCGATCGGCCCGGCATCGCGCCCGGCATGATCGGCGGCCTGGTCGCGGCCAATCTCGGCGCCGGTTTTCTCGGCGGCATCGCGGCCGGCTTCATCGCCGGCTATGGCACGGACTGGCTGAACCGCCACATCAAGCTGCCGCGCAATCTGGAAGGGCTGAAGCCGGTTCTGATCCTGCCGGTGCTCGGCACCCTGCTGACCGGCCTCGCGATGATCTACGTCGTCGGCGGGCCGGTCGCCGAATTGCTCGCCGCGCTGACCACCTGGCTGCGCGGCATGCAGGGTTCGAGCGCGATCCTGCTCGGTCTGCTGCTCGGCGGGATGATGGCCTTCGACATGGGCGGGCCGGTCAACAAGGCCGCCTATGCGTTCTCGACCGGCCTGCTGGCCAGCGAGGTCTACAGCCCGATGGCGGCGGCGATGGTCGGTGGCATGACCGCACCGCTCGGCGTGGCACTGGCCACCCGCTTGTTCGCCGATCGCTTCACGGCAGAAGAGCGCGAAGCCGGCAGCGCAGCGGCGGTGCTCGGCCTGGCCTTCGTCACCGAGGGCGCGATTCCGTTCGCGGCTCGTGATCCGCTGCGGGTGATTCCCTCGCTGGTGCTCGGCTCGGCTGTGGCGGGGGCGATCTCGATGTCCTTCGGCGCAGAACTGAAAGTGCCGCATGGCGGCGTCTTCGTGCTGCCGATCCCGAACGCGGTGACTTCACTCGGCGGCTATCTGCTGGCGCTGGTGGTCGGCACGGTGCTCACCGCGGTCGCGCTGCGCGTCCTCAAGAAACCTGCACCCCTGGCTACGGTGGCCTGACCCTGCACCGGCGGGCTGCGCCCGCCAAGAGAAACCCATGACGATGTACCTCGGGCGGCCACTGGCCGCCCTGCTGGCCCTGCTGTGCTCGCTGTCCGCGCTTGCCGGTAGTTACGAGGATCACGGCTATGCCTTGCTCGCCAGCTACACCGGCGAATCGGCGGCCTTGGTCGATGGCGGCAAGAAGCGCGGCAGCGCCTACGCCGGGCAGTTCTTCGTCGGCGCGGAAGCCGACTTCGGCCGCCTGATCGGCTGGCAGGGTGCCAAGTTCAAGCTCTATGTGGCGAGCCGGCATGGCGACAATCTGGCGATCGACGAGATCGGCAACAGCGTCTCGGTGCAGGAAATCTGGGGCGCGCAGACCGAGCGGCTGGCGAACCTGACGATCGAGCAGAAGCTGTTCGATGACCGCGTGATCATCGAGGCCGGGCGCACCGTCGCCAACATCCATTTCCTCGGCTCGGAGCTGTGCAACTACTTCCAGACCAACTCCGCCTGCGGCAATCCTACCTTCGTGTTCCGCACCAGCGGCTTCACCTACTGGCCGGTGTCGAGCTGGGGCGGCTACGTGAAAACCTTCCTCACGCCGCAGATCTACATCCACGCCGGTGTCTTCGAGATTAACCCGCTGCAGGCGCGCGATAACCAGCACGGTCTGAACTGGGGCATCGCCGACGCCACCGGCGTGATCGCCCCGGTGGCGCTCGGTTATCGCAGCTCGCCGGCGCAGGCGCGGCTGCCAGCCTTCTATGAAATCGGCGGCTGGCGTGATACCTCGCGCTACAGCGATCCATTGCGCGATGCGAACGGCAACGCGGCCCTGGTCAGCGGCCAGCCCTATGCTTCACGCAGCGAACGCTCCGGCGTGTTCGCGCGCTTCGAGCAGCAAGTCACCCGGCCGGATCGCAGCAGCCCCCGCGGCCTGATCCTGTTCGGCGCAGCGCTCTGGGGCACTTCCGGCGAGCTGACGCAGGATCGCTTCCTCGAACTCGGCTTCGTCCAGAAAGGCACCTTCGCCGGCCGTGACCGCGACACCCTGGCCTTCGTCATCAACCGCCAGCGTTACAGCGGCGCGGCGCTGGAGAATCTGCGCCTGGCTCGCGACGCGGCCGGCGGCGGCGACACGCCCGCCAACAGCCAATACCTGATGGAACTGAGCTACGGCATTCAGGTGAGCAAGCTGCTGAGAGTCGCGCCGAATCTGCACTACATCATCCACCCGGACAGCTTCTCCGAGCCCAGCCGGACCCGCGATCTCGACGATGCGCTGGTCGTGGGCCTGAGAGTCGATCTGGCGCTGACGCCGGCGATCGAGGCGATAACGGGGCGCTAAGGCTTACAAGTCCCTGTCATTCCCGCGTAGGCGGGAATCCAGTTTCGATGCGGTGCGCTACGGCCAGAACTGGATGCCCGCCTGCGCGGGCATGACAGAATTTCATGCGTCCATTCAGCTCATGGAACGCTAGCAGTTCGTCGCAGCTCCGCTGCCACGCGTCGACGCCGCATCGAAGATCTTCTCGGCGTTCGCAGCGAGGAAGTTGCGGAAGATCAGCGGCGAGCCGTCATCGGCCCAGAGCAGCGCACCATCGGCATCAACAGCCTGTGCGCGCTCGATGATCTCGACGAACTGCTTCTCGCTTTGCGCGTTGCCGACGCTGCCGTCGGCTTCCAGCACCGGTGTCGCCATCGTCGCGGCCATCGTCGCCGTCTGGCGTAGCTTGGTGCCGGGCGCGCCCTGAATCGCCGGCAGCATCGTGAAGCCGGCCGCGAGCATCGCCGCGGTCATCGCTTCGATGCCGCCGAAGCCAGCGGATGGCACGTCGATGGTGACGTGATTGAAGTCCGGGCCCAACGCCAGCGCACTGGCCGCTTCGCCGGAAACGGCGGCCACCGCATCGAGTGTCGCCCGCTGCATTGGCGGGCCGTTGCGTGCCATCAGCACGTCGACGAAATGCGCGATGAAAGCTTCGGCGTCGGCCTCGTTCAAGCCGCCCTGCGCTTCGGCCTTCGCAATCAGCGCGATGAACGCGCCGTGATCGACAGCGGCGGTCTGCGTCGCGCAGTCCTCGCGAACCAGCGCTGAAACCGCCGGCGGAAACGCGGCGAGATCGACTTCGCTGACGAACACCTTGAACTGATGCGCGTCATCGCCGACCACCTGCAGATCGAAGCTGACCAGCTTCTTGGCCGGGAACGCATAGCCACGCTCGCGCTGCAGGCCGAGCACGCGAGCGGCGCGAACGAACAGCGCCGCCACCGCCGGGTCCGCCGTGCGGATCGCGCCGTGATCGTTCAGGAAGCGCCCACCTTGTGCAGCGACCAAGGCCTGCAGCCGAACGAAGTCCGGCACGTTGCGCGCGAACTTCGCGGTGGCGCGGTCGACGAAGCGTTCGCGCAATGCGCGAGGCGACAGCAGGAAAGTGGATGCATTCATGGGCAGCCTCGCCGGCAGAAAACGCGGAGGGCTCGATTGTAGGGCGGGAAAGTGGCTACACCGCGCATCCCGCCGCGAAGCCTGCGCGTCGCTTCAGAGGCGGCCCAGCAGCTCGCTCTTCTTGGCGTTGAACTCCTGATCGGTCAGCGCACCGGCATCACGCAACCGGGCCAGCTTTTCGATCAGGCCGATCAAGTCGTCGGACGACGAGGCGTTGCCGGATCGCTGCGCGCTGGCAGGCGGCGGATCGAAGCTCGGCTGCGGCGGCGGGTTCCAAGACGGCGTGGCGCTTGGCTGCGGTTCCGATGCCATCGGCGGAGCCTGAGTCGCGAAATTGTGCTGCGGCGCTTGCGGCAGGCCCGGGCCGGAGACGATCGGCAGGCTATTGACCGACACCGTGCCGAACTGGCTGCTGAAGCTCAGCGAGCTATCGCCACCCTGCTGCTGGCTGACGCCGCCGATGCTGTGATCGAGCGTGTCGTACACCGTGACCTGACCATTGAGTTCCACCGCCAGCCGCTGCGGAAATACGGCATAGCGGATGTTGTTCTGGCCACCGCTGCTGAACGGGCTGCCGAGATCGCCGGGCCACCACTGGTTGCTGTTGCGCGAGCCGGGAGGCGCCACTGGAAACATCTGCGTGTTGGCCAGCGCGTTGGACAAGTCATTGCAGAGGTTGTCGACCGTGTTCTTCAAGCCGTGGTTGAACATGTCGCCAACCATGGTCATGCCGCCGCGCATCCACTGGCCACCACCGCCGAGTTCGCCGCACCAGAACTGCGCCATGAAGCCGCCGCCCTGATTGACCGCAACCAGCATCTCCATCACCGCGTTCTGGCTGAGGTTGTAACGGCGGGCCAGATCATCAACCACGTTCTGTCCTGCGGGGGTCAACTGCTGCATGGCTTCCTTCCTTGGTGGCGCTGCTGATGAAACGGAGAGTAGGGCAATACCGCGCACTTCTCGTGACTAGAACATCGTGTTGCCGTGCGCGGCTTCTTGCGGAACCGCCTGCAAGACATCCCAATGCTCGACGATCTTGCCGTCACCATCGAGCCGGAAGATATCGATGCCGGCCCAGTCCTTGTCCTGATCGGTAGGCCATTCCTGATGCCAGTGAATGACCACCAGATCGCCTTCGGCCACCGTGCGTTTGATGTGCAGCCGCTTGCCCGGATATTCCTTGCCCATTCGCTCGAAGTAATCGATGAAGCCCTGCTTGCCATCGGCCACGCGAGGGTTGTGCTGAATGTAGGTCGCGCCCGCGTAGCGTTCGATCGCTTCGGCAGGGCGGCATTCGTTGAACATCAGCTCGTAGAAGGCAATGACGTTCTTTCTGTTGCGGTCGCAGGGGCTGGTCATGGATCTCTCTTTGAAACTAGGGGGTAGGGTCGCGCATCCCGCCGTTCGGCGTATCGCGAAAGGCGGGATGCGCCTGCGGCTTTCCTGCCCTACGCGGGCTTTGCCACGCTTCAATTACAGAACTTTAATAGCCACCGTGCATGCTGGCGGATGTGCGCAGTTTCACTGCCGGCCAAGTCTTCCAAGCTACGTCTGGTTTCCGATGGCTGCAGCGCAGGAATTTCAAGTAGCGCTGCGGTAAACCCATCGTTGTCATGTCCTTCTTCAAAGCCCAGCTGATAGGCGATAAGCAACTCGCGAATCACTGTTGGCCCTGTGAGTTCCGCCAAGGGCCACGCGGCAGCCTCTCGAACGAAAAAATCACGACCGTTCTTTAGCAAATCCAGTAGTTTCGGGACGTCGTCGAGAGTGGCCTCTGCATGAAGCTTCGTTGCGGCTGCGACAGCAGTCTCGACATCACGTGATTCGAGGGCCAGCACGATCGCGTCCCAATACGTAGATCTCATGTTGTTTGAAAGCCGCCCTCAAGCTGCCCGCAAAGCCACCGCAATCTGCATCCGCGCCGCCCGCAGTGCCGGAAAGAATCCACCCAGAAAGCCGACGAACAGACTCAATACCAGCCCATTGATCAGCAGAGTCGGCGTCACGCGGAAGCTGAAGGCGACCTGGGTGAAGCCGGCGCCGAGTGTCGAGACGGTGTAGCCATTGAAGAAGGCATAGGCGCCCATGGCGCCGATCAGGCCGCCGATCAGGGCGAGGACCATGGCTTCCATCACCGTTGCGGCGATGACCACGCCGCCGCCGAAGCCGAGCGCGCGCAGGGTGGCGATCTCTACGGTTCTGGCTGCGACGGCCGAGTACATGGTGTTCAGTGCGGCGAAGATGGCGCCGAAGCCCATGATCACGCCGACGACGCTGACCAGCACGCCGATGGTCTTGGTGAAGCTGCGCGACTGCGACGAGAAGTACTCGATTTCGTTCTGAACATCGACCTGCAGGCGCGGGTCGGTGGTCAGGCTGTCCTTGAAGGCCTGAAATGCGGATGGGTCGTCGAGCTTCACCAGCAGCGAGGAATAGCCGTTTCGGCGGAACGCCGACTGCGCGGTTTCGATGTCGGCCAGCACTTCGGATTCATGGGCATCGCCGTTCGATGAGAAGACGCCGACCACGGTCCATTGCGAGCCGCGGATCTGCACGGCGCTGCCGATGTCCAGGCCGACGAACTGCTCGCGCGCTTTCAGGCCGACGATCAGTTCCTGCAAGCCAGGCTTGAAGCTGCGGCCTTCGACGATCTGCAGTTCCGGGCGGATCGCGAAGCCGGCGGGGCCGATGCCACGCAGCGAGACATTGCTGTCGGTATTCGAGCGGCGCAGCGGCCGTTCGGCGATCAGGCTCAGTTCGCCGGAAGCGAGTGCTTTGCCGTCCTCGCCTTTCGCGACACCCGGTGCCTGCTCGATGACGATGGCCTGATCGCGGGTGAAGAAGCTCGACAGTTCCGAGTTCGAGCCGCCGCGAAGCACGATCGCGCGATCGGCGCTGCCGGTGGCGCGCAAGGTAGCAACCATGCCGGCGGACATCGACTGCAGCGCGGTGACCACGCCGACGACACCCGCCAGGCCGACGACGATCACCAGCGTTGCGCCCCAGCGCGCCGGCACGCTTTTCAGGTTGATGCTGATCAGCTTGAACATCTGGGCCAAGAACTTCATCGATCAGCTCCCGCTTGTTTGAATAGTCCGGGCCATGGATGGCCCGGTCTTGACAGGATGTCCGCAGCGCTCGCATGGCAGTTTCATCGCCCTGCGAGCGCGTCGACTATTTGCAGTCTTCTTGCGCGCAGCGCCGGGAAAATCCCCACCGCAAACGCCAGCAACAGCATCGTCACGAAGGCCTGCGCCCAGACGATCGGCTGCACGGCCACCGGCGCGCCGTTCAGTGCGCCGCTGACGCCCTTGGCCGCGCCGATCGCGAACACCATGCCGATTGCGGCGCCGACGAAGCACAGCAGCAAGGCTTCGGCGAGCACCAGGCCGGTGACCTGGCCGTCGCTGAAACCGAGGGTCTTCAGCACCGCGAATTCGGGAATCCGTTCGCGCACTGCCTGGCTCATGGTGTTGCCGATCACCAGCAGGATGGTGAAGAACACCGCGCCGAGGATGCCGGTGACGATCAGGCCGATGTCGCCGATCTGGCGCACGAAGCTCAGGTTCCAGTCCTTCTCGGTCTGGGTCTTGGTTTCGTCCGGCGAGTTCTCGAACTGGGTGTCGATGGCCTTCGCGATCCGTTCTGAATCGTCCGGGTTATCGACGCGGACGATGTAGACGCCGGCCGAGCCCTGGCCGAACTGGCGGGCTTCATCGAACTGGCCGAAGTTCAGATACATCAGATTCGAGCGGCCGGCCCAGTCGTCGTCCTTGCCGTCGAAGATGCCGACCACGTCCCATTCCCAGGAACTGCCGCCGTCCTTGCGGGTGAAGATGAAGGACTTCAGCGGCACCTTGTCACCGATCTTGAAGCCGTACTTTTCGGCGAGCTTGCGGCCGACGATGGCGCCGGTTCGGGTGCGCGTGAAGGCTTCGCGCTGCTCGGCCGGCAAAATCCATTCGGGGTAGGCATCGAGCAGGCGTTCCGGGTCCACCGCGAACTGCGCGAAGAAGTTGCGCTCGTCGATGTAGATGCCTCCGAAGAACTGCGACCAGGCGACGCGGGCCACGCCGGGCACCGATTCGATGCGGGTCAGCAGCGACAACGGCAAGGGCTGCGTGAAGCTGACCTTGGCTTGCGTGATCAGGCGGTTGGCACCGACGAAATCGGCGCCCGAGCTGAACAGCACGCTGACCGCCTGCAACAGGCCGAACAGCATGAACGCGGCGATCAGACTCAGCAGCGTCAGGATCAGACGGGTTTTCTTGTGGAACAGGTTGGCCCAGACCAATGGCAGGAATTTCATGGGATCACTTCGGGCTGTTCTGGCGGTTAATGCGAGTCACCGCGTTCCCTTTCGCGTTGACGTGTTTCATGCCGTCCCTGGCGAGGCCGTGTCCTTCACGCGCTACGCCCCGCCCGCACATCCATGTGCGGGCCGCCTTGGTCGGAGACGTGCCATTCAAGGCACGTCTCCGACCAAGGCGCCCTTATCCATATCGAGCCGATGCGTCGCATACTCCGCAGCCTTCGCATCATGCGTGACCATGACGATGGTCTTGCCATGGTTGCGGTTCAGCTGTTGCAGCAGGGTGAGGATTTCGTCGGCGGTCTTGCGATCGAGATCGCCGGTGGGTTCGTCGCAGACCAGCAGGGTGGGGTCGGCCACCAGGGCGCGGGCGATGGCGACACGCTGCTGCTGGCCGCCGGACAGCTCGCTCGGCTTGTGCGTGGCGCGATCGGCGAGGCCGACGACGGCAAGCGCAGCGGCCACATTCTTCTTCCGCTGCGCCTTGCTCAGGGAGGTGAGCAGCAGCGGCAGTTCGACATTGGCTTCAGCGCTGAGCACCGGCAGCAGGTTGTAGAACTGGAATACGAAGCCGACGTGGCGGGCGCGCCATTGGGCGAGCTGGCCGGAGGACAACTGATCGATGCGCTTGCCGTCGACGACGATCTCGCCGGCGCTGGGCTTGTCGAGGCCGCCGATCAGGTTCAGCAAGGTGGTCTTGCCCGAGCCGCTGGGGCCCATCAGCGCGAGGAAGTCGCCGCTGGCGATGTCGAGGTCGAGCGCTTGCAGCACGTCGACGGTCTGCTTGCCACGGGTGTAGCGCTTGGCCACGCCGCGAATGGAGACGAGGGTGCTCATCGGGCAGCTCCTGGGTGAGATTCGGTGTCGAGTTGGTTCAGGCGATCCTGCAGTGCTGTCTGCAGGCCAGCCAGTGCCGGGTCGGACGAAAGCGGCTTGCCGGCCAGTCGTCGTTCGGTGTCTGCAGCGGCTCGTTTCAGCAGTGCGCGTTCGGCGGGCGCGTCATCGAGGGCCGCGTACAGATCGGCCGTTGCCAGCAGCAGCGAAGCCCCGTCGACGCAGGCTGGCGCTTCGCTGAACCAGCCGCGTGCCAGTTCGGCCTGCATCGCCGGCAACTGCGCTTGCAGATGATTGCGCCGCGTCTCGGCGGGCAGGCCGATGGTCGATGCGACATAGCGATCCAGTTCCAGGCCGCGGTCGCAACCGAGCGCGGGATCGGCGAGCACTTTCTGGCCGCCGATATCGGATTCCATCGGCTGGCCGCGCTGGGCGGCCTGCAGGAATTCGATGCGGTTGCGCCAGCGCTGCACAGCCACGGTGCCGGTGTGCTGGCCGCGCACCGCGAGCGGCAGGCGCATCCACCAGGCAAAGCCGGCATCGCCCAGACCTTGCGCGTGGAAGCTTTCCAGTGCTTCCGCGGTGGCCGCCGCGCCTTCGGCCGTGGTGTCGGTGGTGCGATAGCGGCGCGCCTTCAAGGTGGTGCGCTGGGCCAGCAGCTGGCTGATGCGGGCGTGGAAGGCGTCAGCGCTCACGGCACCAGCCACTCGGCCCATTTCCTCGCCATCGGCATTCAGCAGCAGCCAGCTCGGCAGGCGGCCGACCGGATGCTGCTTCAGCAGATCGGCGGCTTCCGCCTGATCGCGATCCAGCGTGCGCACCGAGATGCGTGCGGATAGCGCCGCCCAGCGCGGATCGCCACGCAACTGCTGCGACATCGCATCGCAGGCGATGCACGGGCTGCTGCGGATTTCGATCAGCTGCGCCTGGTTCGCCGCCAAGGTGCTCACCGGCGCCGACAGCAGCAGCAACGCCAGCGTGGTCAATCGGCGAGCGGCGTTCACGGCTTGGCGTCTGCGGTGGTGATGCGCACGACATCGCCATCCTTGAGCTTGGCCAGATCGCCGATGGCAATGCGGTCGCCGGCGTTGAGCCCGGCGATCACCGTCTGTTCGCTGCCGGATTTCGCACCGAGTTTCACCGCGCGGCGTTCCACGGTCTTGCCGCGGATCAGGAACACGGCTCCTGTAGTTCCATTGGGCTGGCCGCTGCCGAGCACGGCGGTGGACGGCACGATGACACCCGCCGGCTCCGGGCTGCCGGCCTTCGGCGCGGCGCCGAGGAAGGACACGCGGGCGCCCATTTCCGGCAGCACGCGGGCGTCCTTTTCCTTGAACGCGACTCGCACCTTCACCGTCGCCTTGGTGCGATCGGCGGTCGGGATCACCGCGATCACTTCGGCAGGAATGCTCCAGTCCGGATAGGCGTTGAGCTTGATCACTGCCGGCTGGGCGGCGGTGACCCGGTTGATGAAGTTCTCGTTGACGTCGACTTCCACTTCCAGCGAATCCATGTCGACGACGGTGCCGATGCCGGTGCGCGTGAAGCCGCCGCCGGCCGACAGCGGTGACACGATTTCGCCGACCTGCGCCGCCTTCACGGTGATCACGCCGGCAAACGGCGCGCGCACCGTGGTGTCGTCGAAGCTGCGCTGGGCGACATCGACGGCGCGTGCCGCGACCGCGACATTGCGCTCCGCCACGTTGTAGCTGGCGCGCAGGCCATCGAGCGTGGTCTGCGCGGTATCGAGTTCGGCAACGCTGATGAACTTCTGCTCGACCAGCCCCTTGCGCCGAGACACATCGCGCTCGGCATTGGCGACGTTGACCTTCACCTGGGTGGCGCTGGCACGGGACGATTCCAGCTGCGCGCGCGCCTGTTCGAGCGAAGCGCGGATGTTGGTGTCATCGAGCCGGGCGACGATCTGGTTGGCCTCCACCCGGCTGCCTTCCTCGATCAGCACCTCGGTGACCAGACCGGTGATCTTGGCGGACACGGTCGCCGCGCGGCGGGCGACCACATAACCGGCGGCATCGAGCAGCGAACTGCCACCGGCGCTGCCGTTCGACGCCGCAGCTTTTGCGGTGGCGACGGTCACCGGCAGGCCCGCAGGCTTGCCGAAGACGAACCAGGCAACGCCGGCGCCGATGAGCAGCAACACGCCGGCGATCCACCATTTCCTCCCGCCATGGCCGCTGTCCTCGGGTTCGTTGCTGCGATCGATACGGAGCTGATCGAGCAACGCGGATTTGTCGTCCATGGCCTGTAAGGAGAAGGTAAAAGGAGTGCCACAAGCATAGTGGAAACCGGTTCCGTCACTGGCCGGAAAAACCGACCTTCATGGGCTCGACAGTAGGTATTCGGGACGACCCGAGACAGTCCCGAACGTCATCGTGGCGGGATGACGTTTGTCATGCCGGGCAGCCGTTCAAACAGACCCAGGCCCGGCTTTTCTCCGGCTTGTCACAATCGGCTCCGATACTGCGCGCGAAAACCACGACCCCATGGGAGAAGCGCAATGGCGAAGATCGCGCATCCGGACAAGCCGGATAAGGCCACGTATCACTACCGCACCATCTGGCTGTCCGACATCCACCTCGGCACGCCCGGCTGCAAGGCCGAGTTCCTGACCGATTTCCTCAAGCGCAACCACTGCGACACGCTCTATCTGGTCGGCGACATCATTGACGGCTGGAAGCTGAAGAGCGGCTGGTACTGGCCGCAGGAACACACCAACGTCATCCGCAAGATCCTGACCAAGGCCAAGCGCGAGACCCAGGTGATCTATGTGACCGGCAACCACGACGAGTTCCTGCGCAAGTTCGTCGACTACCGCCTGGAAATCGGCAACATCAAGCTGGTCAACGAAGCCATCCACGAGACCGCCGACGGCCGCAAGCTGCTGGTGCTGCATGGCGACTACTTCGACGTCATCACTCGCTATCACCGCTGGGTAGCGCTGGCCGGCGACATGGCCTACGAAACGATGATGCACACCAACTACTGGTTCAATCGCCTGCGGGCGATGGCCGGGCTGCGCTACTGGTCGCTGTCGGCGTACGCGAAGCAGAAGGTCAAGAACGCGGTCAGCATCGTCTCCAGCTTCGAAGAAGCCGTGGCCCGCGAGTGCAAGCGCCGCGGCCTCGATGGCGTGGTCTGCGGCCACATCCACCACGCCGAGATCCGCGACATCAACGGCGTCGAGTACCACAACTGCGGCGACTGGGTGGAAAGCTGCACCGCGCTGGCCGAAGACATGAACGGCAAGATCTCCGTCATCCGCTGGGTCGAGATCGACCACCTCAACGAGCGCCCGAAAGTCACGCCGCTGAAGCGGGCCGCGAAGGCGATCGGGGTTGCGGCTTGAGGTAGGGCTTTTCCGTCCGAACATTCATCATTCCCGCGAGAGCGGAAGTCCAGCTTTGATGCGGAACGCTACGGCTGGAAACTGGATGCCCGCCTTCGCGGGATGTCGATTGCTTCTCACCGTCCTCGCGCCTTGCGGTACTCGCCGGGCGCGCGATCGAACCAGCGACGGAAGGCTCGCGTGAAACTGGCCGTATCGCTGTAGCCCAGTTGCAGCGCCATCTCGTCGAGCTTCATCTCGGTGCCGGTCAGCAGCTGAACCGCGAGTTGCCTTCGCTCCGTGTCCACCAGATCGCGAAAGCTGGTCTTCTCCTCTTCCAGCCTGCGACGCAGGCTGCGCGGCGCCATCGCAAGCTGCTGGGCCACGGCCTCGATCGATGCGACCAGGCCCAGGGGCCCGAGGATCAGTTGACGGACCTGCCCGGCAACGCCGGCGACCTGGCGACGCTCCAGCTGGGCACGGCACTGATCCTCCAGCAAGCGCACCAGGTGCGGGTCGTACATCGGCAGGAGCATTTCCGCGTCCTGTCGCCGCAGCACGATCGCATTGCGCGGACATCCGTATCGGGGGGCGACACCGCACAACGACTCGATGCGTGCGGCGTGATCGGGCGCGCGGCCCTGATATTCGATTCTCTTGATCGGGATGCCGGATAGTCCGAGTTCGCGGAACAGATGGATCCCGGTCGCCGTATCGCGCTCCAGCAGAAACTGGCGGAGATGCTGAGGGATGGCATCAGGATCGGCGGAGACAGCGAACTCCTCGGCGTCGGACCAGGTCGCGAACCGGCAGTAAGCCGTGCTCAGCGGCAGGTAGCGGATCGCGAAGTCGAAAGCCTCGTGCAGCGTACGGCTGATGCGCAGCGCGAAGCCCCAGATGCCGAACGTGGAGACGTTGTACTGAAGCCCCAGTTCGAATCCCAGCGCCGGCACCTCGGGCAGCGCCAGGATCAGGTTCTCGATCAGACGCATCTCTTGATGCCGCTCGATCAACACATCGGCCTCGTGCAACTGGGCCTCCCGGATTCCAGTGCCCATCAGGCAGGTCTCCACGTCCACGCCGTAGCGCGCGGCGAAGTTGACCATGACCTGGCCGATCGCCATCGGGTGGCGGATGCTCGTGTCCTCGGACAATCCTGTTCCCTCTCCCCTGCGGTTACCCCCGCCTCGCCATGTCTGGCCGGAAATGCGTCGAAGCAGGCCCGCAATGTCCTGTGACGCGAAGCCGGGCGCGCCTAAGGTTGCGCATCGTCAAACCGGTTAGGGAGCATGTCATGCAACAGGATCTGAACGCACTGAACAAGCAGGCCATCGCCATGGCCCGGGAATACACCGGTGAGGTGGCATGGCCGACGGTGCTGCTCGTGGTCCTGGTGCTGGCGGCCTACATCGCGAATCTCGCCTTGTTCGCGAACGGACTGATGCCCCTGTGGGCGGCGATCCCGGTCTGTGGCGTGCTGACCTACCTGTCGTATACGCCGCTGCACGAGGCGGCGCACGGCAACATCCACGGTGGCCAGGATTGCTATCAGTGGCTCAACGATCTCTGCGGATATCTGGTCGCGCCGCTGATCAGCATTCCCTTCTCCACGCACAGGGTGGAGCATTTCACGCACCACCGTTACACCAACCAGCCGGACAAGGATCCTGATTTCACCGTCAGCGGCATGCGGAACGGATTGCTGGCGGTCGTGCTTGTCGGTCTCCGCTTCCTGTGGATGCAGAACACCTTTCTGTTCCGCGAGTACTGGGCTACGGCGCCGCTCCGGGAGCGGGTGATCTACTGGGCGGAAGTGTCGGTCTCGATCGGCTGGCGCGTGGCCTTCGTGTTGCTGGTAGCACGCGAGTCGGACGTCACGCTGCTTCTGGTCGGCTATCTGATCGGCGCGTACTTCACCGTGTACTGGTTTGCCTACCGCCCTCACCATCCCTACGAGGATGCCACCCGGTATCGCAACACCAGCAGCCTGATCATGCCGAAGTGGATGAAGCCGCTGGAGTGGTTCTGGATGGGGCAGAACCTGCACTCGATCCACCATCTGTTCCCGCGCGTGCCGTTCTATCGCTACCACGCCCTGCACCAGCGCATCGAACCAGCCATGCGGGCTCACGGCACGCCGATCATCGGGGTTTTCAGTCGGCTTGAGCGGTAGCCGCCGATCGAGCCCACTTGCCCAGCCTGAGTAGGGCGGGAAAGCCGAAGGCGCATCCCGCCTTCCGTGACAGTCCTCGGGAAATCGGTGGGATGCGCGGTCCCCAAACGCCGGTCACTTTCCCCGTCTTGCTCAGGCTCGTCGGAATGCCCGCAAGCGCTCGTCATTTCTGCGAGGGCGGGAATGACAGGCCTTCAAGGGTGCCAGTTCTCCGTGACGAGCCCGGGCACCCGGTCAAACTCACGCAGGTTGCGCGTCACCAGGACGAGGTTGCGGGCGCGGGCCTGACCGGCGATCAGCACGTCATAGGCGCCGATCGGGGTGCCCTGATCCGCGAGCAGAGCGCGGATTTCGCCGACGTGACGGGCGTCTTCGACATCCAGTGGAAGCACCTCGAAGCGCAAGGCGTCGACGCGGCCGAGGTTCGCTTCGCGGCGCTGGCTGCGGAACGCTCCGAAGTAAAGTTCGTGCATGACCACGGCGCTGATGCCGACATCACTCGGCTGCTGTGAACGCTGCTACCTGAACAACGGCCCCTCGGCATCGTTGAGTGCGGCAATGACAGCGTTGCTTTCCAGCAGTTAGCGCATCATCGGAACAGCGTATCGAGGTCCGAGCGCGCATCGGGTGCTGGTTGCTGCTCTACGGCCTCGCGGAAGTCGTCGTCAACCGGACCGGATAGCGCATTGAGCCAGGCCCAGTCGCTGGCGATCGGTTCGAGGATCACGGACGCGCCGTGACGGCGAATGCGGACCTCGCTGCCGTCGATGCGGAAGTCTTTCGGCAGTCGCACTGCTTGCGAGCGGCCAGACCAGAACAGCTTGGCGGTTTCCATGACAGGGCTCCCAAATTGGTGGATATCAAAGAGATACATCTCTAGACGTTTCGCGCCAAGTCGTTTGTTCGCTGGATTAGCGATTGGCCAATTAAAAGCGGCAGCACGAGGGCTGCCGCTTTTTGCGAACGTCGTCACGCTATCACTGGCGCAGCCGCTTCCTCTTTGATCCCCCCTGTTGCGATCGAGCGCAGCAAGCGGCGCATGATCTTGCTGCTAAGGGTTTGGGAGAGACCGAATGCCCTTCAGGCGATCAAGCAACTGGGATAGCCGCGTTCGGCTTCTTCGTCGCAGATCTTCTTGTAGGACCGGAAGCCGCCGAGATAAGGCAACACGACGCGCGGCTTGCCGGGCACGTTGTCACCCATGTACCAGGAGCTGGCTTCGCCGAACAAGGTCATCTTGCCGATCGCGTTGACCGTGTCGCGCCAGGCGCTTTCGGGCTCCGGCTTCGCCTCGATGGTCGTGAGGCCGGAGCTTGCCAGGTGCTCGATGCAGCCCATGATCCAGTCCACGTGGTATTGGTTGCCGAGCACCATGTTGTAGAGCACGGACGGGCTGCCCGGTCCGGTGGTGATGTACAGGTTCGGGAAGCCGGACGGCATGATCCCGTACAGGCTGCGCGGCCCTTCATTCCAGTGTTCCTTGAACGCAAGTCCGTCGCGGCCGCGGATGTCGATGTTGAGCAGGGTGCCGGTCATCGCATCGAAGCCGGTGGCGAAGATGATCACTTCGAGTTCGTGGATCTCGCTGCCCACCTTCAGCCCTTCCGGCACGATCTCGCGGATCGGTTCGGCTTTCACATCCACCAGTCGCACGTTGTCGCGGTTGTAGGTCTCGTAATAGCCGGTATCGGCGCAGATGCGCTTGGCGCCGAATGGATAGTCCTTCGGTACCAGCCGTTCGGCAACGACAGGGTCTTTGACCTTCTCGCGAATTTTCTTCTGCGCGAACGCGGTGATCGTCTCGTTCGCAGCCTTGTCGGTGAGCAGGTCGACGAAGCTGCAGTAGAAGTACAGGCCGCCAGCCGCCCAGCGCTTCTCGTACTCGGCTTCGCGCTCCTGCTCGCTGACGTCGAGCGCGCGTCGCGTTTCCGGCGCCAGGCGTGCGCAGATGCCGACATCGGAATCCCACTCGCGGGCGCGCAGATCGGCATAGCTCGCCTTGACCCGGCGCTCGTCGTCCGGATTCATCGGCCCGTTGCCGGCCGGCACGCTGAAGTTGGGCGTGCGTTGAAAGACGGTCAGGTGCTTTGCCTGTTCGGCAATGATCGGAATGGCCTGGATCGCCGACGAACCGGTACCGACTACACCGACCCTCAGGCCGACGAAGTCGACTGACTCCTTCGGCCAGAACGCGGTGCGCAGGATGCGGCCCTTGAAGCTGTCGGCACCCGGGTACTCGATCGGCTTCGGCGTGGACAGGCAGCCGGTGGCCATCACGCAGTGACGAGCGGAAATGCTGTCGCCCTGGTCCGTGCGGATGGCCCATAGCTGGGTACTGTCGTCGAAGTGCGCGGCGCTCACCCGTGTCGAGAAGTGGATGTCGCGGCGCAGGTCGAAGCGGTCGGTGACGTGGTTCAGGTAGGCCAGGATCTCGGGCTGCCGCGCCATGCGTGTCGACCACTTCCAGTCCTGTTCCAGTTCCGCGCTGAACGAGTAGGAGTATTCGAGGCTCTCGAAGTCGCAGGCCGCGCCGGGATAGCGGTTCCAGTACCAGGTGCCACCGACGCCTTCGCCAGCCTCGAAACAGATCGCCTTCAGGCCGGCCTGTCTCAGTCGGTGAAGCATGTACAGGCCGGCGATGCCGGCGCCGACGACGACGGCGTCGTACGGGGTGGTGGAGCTCTTGTCCGGGCTCGGGGACAGCGATGCGTCCATGGGTTTCTCCTCCTCAAGGATGTTCTGGTTGGTGTTCGGGCCGGTTCGGCGTCATTCAGGACACGGCGTCTCTTCGCGAGGTGCAGGCTAAAAATGTGAATCGTGTTCCGGTTTCGTGATATTCACTGCAAAGCGTTTGCCAAGCATTTTTCAATATTCAACCCGTTGTTATTGATGATTTAATTTCCTTGTCTCCATCTAGAGCGAGCACTCAAGGAATTGCTTTTTCTTATTTTTCTTCATTGAGGGCCAATTGCAGTGCCGATTTTTTTGGATCACGCTCAAGCCTCTGCCGACCAGAGTTGCCGCGATGCCCAGCCCCGAATCTGCGAAGACCAGCCGACGCCGTCGCCCGAAAGCCGAAGCCTTGTCGGCGGCTGGCGAAGACGAAGCCGCGCGCCTGTCGCGTGCGGTTGCCGAACACCTGCGCTTCTCGCCGGATGCCGGCCACATCCAGCTGTTCGGCCAGCGCATGCTGTTGATGCACGCGCAGTCGTTCGCTGAACTGCGCCGCGAACTGATCACCCGGCTGGGCCTCGCCGGCACCCGCGAACTGCTGACCCGGCTCGGCTACCGGCAGGGCTTCGACGATGGCCAGCGGGTGCGGGCGCTGAATCCGGAAGACTTGGCGCACGCACTGGCTCTCGGGCCGCGGCTGCGCGAAACCGAAGGCTTCGTTCGCACCTTGCCGATCGATGCCATGCGCTTCGACCCTGCGAAGGGCGAATTCTGGGGCGACTTCCTGTGGACCGCGCCCTGGGAAGCCGAGGCGCACCTGCAGCAGATCGGCCTCAGCGGCGAGCCGGCCTGCTGGGTGATGCGTGGCTATGCCGACGGCTACTGCACCGCAGTCACCGGCGTGCCGATCTACTGGCGCGAAGTGGAATGCGTGGCCATGGGTCACGCGCACTGCCGGGTCATCGGCAAGCCGCTCGCCGCCTGGGACGACCTCAGCGAATCCGAAATCGGCTTCCTGCAGGCCGACAGCTTCGTCACTGCGCCGGTGAAGTCGCGGGCACCCGGCTTCAACCCGCTTGCCGAGGCCGTGGCGGGACGTGCCGCGACGGCGACCAACTTCGAAGGCTTCGTGGGCGCCTCGCCCGGTTTCAATGCGGTGGCCAATCTCGTGCGCCGCGTCGCGCCGACCGATTCCACCGTGCTGTTCCGCGGCGAAAGCGGTGTCGGCAAGGAATGCTTCGCACGCGCGATGCATTCGATCAGCCCGCGCGCCAACAAGCCGATGGTGTCGATCAATTGCGCGGCGATCCCGCCCGAACTGGTCGAGGCCGAGCTGTTCGGTGTCGAACGCGGTGCCTACACCGGCGCCGATCACGCTCGCGCCGGCCGCTTCGAGCGCGCCGACGGCGGCACGCTGTTCCTCGACGAAATCTCCAGTCTGCCGCTGCCCGCGCAGGGCAAGGTGCTGCGCGCGATCCAGGAACGGGAGATCGAACGCGTCGGCGGCACCCAGGTGCGCAAGATCGACGTGCGCATCGTCAGCGCCGCGAACTGCGACTTGCGTGTCGAGATGGAAGCCGGCCGCTTCCGTACCGATCTGTTCTATCGACTCAACGTGTTCCCGATCGAGATTCCGCCGCTGCGCGAACGTCGCGAGGATGTGCCGCTGCTAGTCTCGCTGTTCCTCGATCGCTATACGCAGCGCTTCGCGAAGGCTGTCCAGGGCCTCACGCCGCGCGCCTGGGATGCCCTGTGGGATTACGACTGGCCGGGCAACGTCCGCGAACTGGAGAACATGGTGCAGCGTGCCGTGATCCTGGCCGAAAGTGGCGGCACGATCGATGTCCAGCATCTGTTCGCCGGCGGCGAGAAACTGCGACCTGCGTCGTTCAATCTCGGCGCGCAGGGCGCGCTGGTGCCGACTGGGGGCGCCAGCATTCTGGATGCCACCGACCCGCGACGGCGTCTCGCTGCCGATCTGCTGAAGGTGGTTCCCTCGTTGAAGGAAATCGAAACGCTGCTCGTCGACTGCGCAATGGAGCAGGCGGACGGGAACCTGTCGGCTGCCGCTCGGCTGCTGCGCCTGCAACGCGGGCAGGTGGAGTATCGGGTGAAGAGACAACAAGGCGGAACGATGCTTGATTGAGTCTGTCGGCAAACAGAATCCGCCGCTTCCGGATTCTGATCACTCGGCGCATGACCTCGCTGCAGGGCCACTGCAGTAGTACGTTGAGTCGACGGTGCGGGCCAAACGAGAACTGCGCCCGAAGGCGCCGTTCTTGTTTGCGACGAGTGATGTCAGCCGATCAGGCTTTGCCTGCAAGCTGCGCCACAATCCCCGGATTCTCCAACGTCGAAACATCCTGCGTAATCTCCTCGCCCTTGGCGATCGAGCGCAGCAGCCGGCGCATGATCTTGCCGCTGCGGGTTTTGGGCAGGCCGTCGGCGAGGCGGATGTCGTCTGGTTTGGCGATCGGGCCGATTTCCTTGGCGACGTGTTCGCGCAGTTCCTTGATCAGTGCCAGCGCTTCGTCGCCGGTGGGGCGCACGCCCTTGCAGATGACGAAGGCGCAGACGGCTTCGCCCTTGACCTCGTGCGGGCGGCCGACGACGGCGGCTTCGGCGACTCTGGGATGCGAGACCAGGGCGGACTCCACTTCCATCGTGCCCAGGCGGTGGCCGGAGACGTTGAGCACGTCGTCGGTGCGGCCGAGAATCCAGTAGTAGCCGTCCTCGTCGCGATGGGTGGAATCGCCGGCGACGTACAGATGGGTGCCGTCCGGGCGGACCGGGAACTGGCCGTAGTAGGTTTTCTTGTAACGCTCGTTGTCGCCCCAGATGGTGCGCAGCATCGAGGGCCAGGGCTTGGTGAGGACCAGATAACCGCCGGCGGTCTTGCCGACCACCGGCTCGCCCATTTCATCGACGACATCGGCGAACAGGCCGGGCAGCGGCTGGGTGCACGAGCCGGGCTTGGTCGGCGTGGCGCCGGGCAGCGGGCTCATCATGATGCTGCCGGTTTCGGTCTGCCACCAGGTATCGACGATCGGCAGTTTCTCCTTGCCGATGACGCGGTGGTACCACATCCAGGCTTCCGGATTGATCGGTTCGCCGACACTTCCCAGCAGGCGCAGCTCGCTCAGGTCGTACTGGTTCGGAATCTCTTCGCCGGACTTCATCAGCGCGCGGATCGCGGTGGGCGCGGTGTAGAAGATGGTCACGCCGTGGTCCTGGCAGATCTTCCAGAAGCGGCCGGCGTCCGGGACGGTGGGCACGCCTTCGTAGATCATCACGGAGGCGCCATTGGCCAGCGGGCCGTAGGTAACGTAGCTGTGGCCGGTCACCCAGCCGACGTCGGCGGTACACCAGAACAGATCGTCTTCCTTGAGATCGAACACCCACTGGGCGCTGAGCATCGCGCCGAGCAGGTAGCCGCCGGTGCAGTGCTGGATGCCCTTGGGCTTGCCGGTGGAGCCGGAGGTGTAGAGCAGGAACAGCGGGTGTTCGGCTTCGACATTCACCGGCTCGCAATCCGCCGGCAGCTTCGCAGTGGCTTCATGCCACCAGGCATCGCGACCGTCCTTCATGGTGATCGCATGGCCGGTGCGCTTGGCGACGATCACGCCCTCCACGCTCGGGCAGCCGAGGGCCAGCGCTTCATCGCAGGCCTTCTTCAGATCGACGACATTGCCGCCGCGCTGGTTGCCGTCCGCCGTGATCACCAGCTTGGCGCCGGTGTCTTCGATGCGGTCACGCAGCGCGGTGGCCGAGAAGCCGCCGAACACCACCGAGTGGATGACGCCGAGGCGGGCGCAGGCCTGCATCGCGATCACCGCTTCCGGCGAGTGCGGCAGATACAGCACCACGCGATCGCCCTTGACGATGCCCTTGGCCTTGATCGCATTGGCGAGCTTGCAGACTTCGGCGTGCAGTTCGCGGTACGTGTAGTTGCGGGTGTCGCCCTTTTCGCCTTCGTAGCGGATGGCGATCTTGTCGCCCTTGGTCGCCAAGTGGCGATCCAGGCAGTTGTACGAGGCGTTCAGCGTGCCGTCGTGGAACCAGCGGTAGTTCGGTGCCTTGCTGTCATCGAGCACGGTCTTGAACGGCGTTGCCCAGCTCAGCTCGCTCTTGGCGTAAGCGCCCCAGAAGCCGGTGAAATCGGCAGCCGCGGCGGCGCGCAGCTCGGCCATCTTGGCGGCGTTGACACGGGCGGCGGCGGCGAACTCGGCCGAGGGCGGGAACACCCGGGTCTCGGTCAGCACGGATTGGAAGTTGTCACTGCTCATCGTTGATCCTCGTTGTTCGAGTCTTGTCGGTTCGACTTTGCTTCTGGCCCCGTGAACGGGGCGTCTCCTCGGGCCGGAGTGTGCCAGCCACGGCGCAGCGGTTTGCGCCGGTGCGGCGCTAAAGCAAACATCGCGCCCGATACAGTAAGCCCGCCAGCTTCCTGACGGGCTACCCGATTCAGTGGATTGTCAGCAGCTTGTTCAATGACTCGACGCGCCGGTGGCGCCGTAGCCGGTTTCGGCCCGGACCAATTGCTCGATGTAGCGTGCCGACTCGATCCTGGCCCTTGCGCTGCGATCGGTCACCGAGCCGATCCAGCAGCCGAGGAAGGCCAGCGTCATCGAGAACAGCGCCGGTGCGTCGTAGGGGAAGACCGGCGTGGCATGGCCGAGCACCTTGACCCAGACGGCCGGGCCGAGGACGGTCAGTGTCACGGCTGACACAAGCCCCAGGCCGCCGCCGAGCAGTGCACCACGGGTGGTGAGGCCGCGCCAGACGATCGACAGCAGCAGGATCGGGAAGTTGGCGCTGGCCGCGATGGCGAAGGCCAGGCCGACCATGAAGGCGACGTTCTGCTTCTCGAAGACGATGCCGAGGATGATCGCCAGGATACCGAGGCCGATGGTGGCGAACTTCGAGACGCGGATTTCGTCCTTGTCGTTGACCTTGCCCTTGCGCAGCACGTGGGCATACAGGTCATGCGAGACCGCCGTGGCACCGGATAAAGTCAGACCGGCGACCACTGCGAGGATGGTGGCGAAGGCTACTGCCGAGATGAAGCCGAGGAACACGTCGCCACCGACTGCATGCGCCAGGTGGATCGCCGCCATATTGGCGCCGCCGCGCAGCGCCGCACCATCAAGATAGAAGACGTTGGTGCCGACCAGCACGATCGCACCGAAGCCGATGATGAAAGTCAGGATGTAGAAGTAGCCGATGAAGCCGGTCGCGTAGAACACGCTCTTGCGGGCTTCGGCGGCGTTCTTCACGGTGAAGAAGCGCATCAGGATGTGCGGCAGGCCGGCGGTGCCGAACATCAGCGCCAGGCCGAGCGAGATCGCCGATACCGGGTCCTTCACCAGCTTGCCCGGCGCCATGATTGCCTGGCCATCCTTGTGCACGGCGATGGCCTGCTCGAACAGCGCTTCCACCGAGAAGCCGACGTGGCGCATGACCATGAAGGCCATGAAGCTGGCACCACCGAGCAGCAGCATCGCCTTGATGATCTGCACCCAGGTGGTCGCCAGCATGCCGCCAAAGGTGACGTAGACGATCATCAGCACGCCGACCAGCACCACGGCGATGTTGTAGTCGAGCCCGAACAGCAGCTTGATCAACTGGCCGGCGCCGACCATCTGCGCGATCAGATAGAAGGCCACCGTGGTCAGGGTGCCGGCGGCGGCGAGGATGCGGATCGAGGTCTGATCCAGCCGGTAGCTGGCGACATCGGCGAAGGTGAATTTGCCGAGGTTCCGCAGCCGTTCGGCGATCAGGAACATGATCACCGGCCAGCCGACCAGGAAGCCGATCGAATAGATCAGGCCATCGAAGCCGGAGCCGAACACCAGCGCCGAAATGCCGAGGAACGAGGCCGCGCTCATGTAGTCGCCAGCGATGGCGAGCCCGTTCTGGAAGCCGGTGATGCCACCGCCCGCCGTGTAGAAATCAGCGCGCGACTGCGTGCGTCGGCTTGCCCAGTAAGTGATGCCGAGCGTCAGCGCCACGAAGGCGACGAACATCAGGATGGCGGTCAGGTTCAGCGGCTGCTTCTCGGCCTGGCCTTCGAGGGCGGCGGCGAAGCTGGCAAGCGGCGCGAACAGCACCGTGGCGGCCAGCGCTTTCAGGATCAGCGGGTTCATACGTTGGCGCTCCGGACAGCCTTGACCGTCAGTGCGTCGAACTCGCCATTCGCGCGGCGGACGTAGACGCCGGTCAGCACGATCGCCGACAGGATCACGCCCAACCCCAGCGGAATGCCGAGGGTGATGACGCCGTCGATGCGGATCGCCAGCCAGTGCGGGGCGAAGGCGATCGCCAGAATGAAGCCGTAATAGATCAGCAGCATCAGCGTGGTCAGGATCGCCGCGAAGCGGCCACGGCGCGCGCGCAGCTCGGTGAATGCCGGACTTTCAAGGATGCGCAGGATCTCCGGCGCCACGTGGACCTCGGTCGACGCCATGCTGCCGTCGCCGGAATACTGTTTTGTTGTCATGGATGCTCCTCACACGTGCGTCATGGGTACGGCGATGCTGATGGCGGAGCCTATCGGCGATGGGGTCCGCGCTCCATGCGACGTTGGTCTAAGCGGGGTGGCCCGGGTCTGCGACTTTGGTCTCAAGCACTGCGGCAGAGATCGCCTCGTGTTCTATGCTGAGCCTCAGCAGCCGGCCGCCGTCCGGCAGGGGACGCCGGGATGCTCGAGGTCTGGTCGCTGTTCCTGATCTCGGCGATCTATGTCGCGGTGCTGTTCGCGATCGCGGCGCACGGGGATCGTCGGGCAGCGGCTGGCTCGTCACGCAAGCCCTGGACCTACAGCCTGGCGCTCGGTGTCTACGCCACGTCCTGGACGTTCTATGGCGCCGTCGGCCGGGCCGCGACCAGCGGCTGGGATTTTTTGCCGATCTATCTCGGGCCGATGCTGGTGTTCCTGTTCGCAGGTGGCCTGCTGGAGCGGCTGATCCGGATCAGCAAGCGCTACAACATCACGTCCATTGCCGACTTCATCGGCGCCCGCTACGGCCGCAACCAGCGGCTGGCGATGTTCGTCACCGCCGTCGCGGTGCTCGGCGTGGTGCCGTACATCGCGCTGCAGTTGAAAGCGGTGGCCTTCGGTTTCGAGCTGCTGGCGCACTCGCAGGGCGAAGTCGGCGCCGATGATCATCTGTTCGACAACGGCGCGCTGTTCGTCGCCGTGCTGTTGGGCGCGTTCGCGATCCTGTTCGGTACGCGGCAGGTGGTGGCCAGCGAAAACCATCACGGCATGGTGCTGGCCATCGCCTTCGAGTCGACGGTGAAGCTGCTGGCCTTTCTCGCCGTCGGCCTGTTCGTCTGCTATCACCTGTACGACGGCTTCGGCGATGCCTGGAGCCACGCGCTGACTCGCCTCGGCAATCAGGCGCACGAGCAGGATGGCCGCTGGCAGGCAGGCTTCGTTGCCCAGACCCTGCTCGCGGCCGCCGCGGTGCTGTGCCTGCCGCGGCAGTTCCACGTCACCGTGGTGGAGAACGCCGACACCCGCGATCTCAAGCGCGCGCGCTGGGTGTTTCCGCTGTTCCTGCTCGCGATCAGCGTGTTCGTGCTGCCGATCGCCAGCGCCGGGCTCGATCGTCTGTCGGCGGATGCTTCGGGCGATACCTACATGCTCGCGCTGCCGCTGTCCGAGGGGCAGGGCTGGCTGGCGCTGATCGCTTACCTCGGTGGTTTCTCGGCGGCCACCAGCATGGTCATCGTCGAGACCATCGCGCTGTCGACGATGATTTCCAACGAGCTGGTGCTGCCGGTGCTGCTGCGCTCGCGGCGCTTCCGGCTCGCCGAACGCAGCGACTTGAGCGGCCTGCTGAAGAACATCCGCCGCGCCGCGATCGTCGCGATCATCGCTGCCGCCTACCTGTACTACCGGATCTACAGCGGCCCGGGTTCTCTGACCGCGATCGGCCTGTTGTCCTTCGCAGCCGTGGCCCAGTTCGCGCCGGCGATCGTCGGCGGCGTGCTCTGGCGCGGTGGCAGCCATGCCGGCGCGCTGGCGGGCTTGAGCATCGGCTTCGGCCTGTGGCTCTACACCCTGCTGCTGCCGGCGCTGCTGGCCGGTGGCGACAGCAGCCTGCTCAGCGATGGCCTGCTCGGCATCGGCTGGCTGCGGCCGCAGGCGCTGTTCGGGCTGACCGGGCTGGACGACATCACCCACGGCACGCTGTGGAGTCTTGGCGGCAACACGCTGGCCTATCTGCTGACGCCGCTGCTGTTCAAGCCCGGCCTGCGCGAACGCCTGCAGGCCGGGCGCTTCCTCGAAGCGCCGTCCGCCGGCCGCGCGGCCCGTGCGTCGGCGACCAAGATTGCCGCCACCGTCGGCGATCTGGTGGCGCTGCTGGAACGCTTCTTCGGCGCCGAACGCGCCCGCACCGAGCTGGAAATGCACGCCCGCCGGCTTGGCCGGCCGGAGCCGAAGCCGGACGATCGGGTGTCGTCCGAGCAGGCGCGGCACATCGAGCATCTGCTGTCCGGCGCGCTCGGTGCATCGAGCGCGCGGCTGGTGCTCGGCTCGGCACTCGGCGGCCGCGACATGCAGCTGGAAGACGTGATCAGCCTGCTCGACGAAACCGCGCACGAGATCCAGTTCAACCGCGAGCTGCTGCGTGCTTCGCTGGAGCATCTGTCGCAGGGCGTGTCGGTGGTCGACAAGGATCTCTGCCTGGTCGGCTGGAACCGCCGCTATCTGGAAATGCTCGATTACCCGGACGACCTGATCAAGGTCGGCCGGCCGATCGCCGAGGTGTTCCGCTACAACGCCGAGCGCGGCCTGCTCGGGCCGGGCGAGGTCGGGCCCCAGGTCGAGCGGCGGCTGGCCCATCTGCGTGCCGGCACGCCGAACAGCCACGAGCGCCTGATGCCGGACGGCCGGGTCATCGAGGTGCGCGGCAGCCCAATGAGCGGTGGCGGTTACGTCACCAGCTATTCGGACGTGACCGCCTACAAGCAGGCACAGCAGGCACTGGAAGTGGTCAACGAGCAGCTGGAGGAGCGGGTCTCGGAACGCACCGCCGCGCTCGAAGAAGCGCGCGGCGTGGCCGAGCGCGCCAACCGGGCGAAGTCACGTTTTCTGGCAACGGTCACTCACGATCTGGTGCAGCCGCTGAACGCCGCGCGGCTGTTCGTGACTTCGATCGACCGTGATGCGGTGCCGGTGGAAACGGCGCGGATCGTCGGCCAGGTGGAAAGCTCGCTGCACGCGGCCGAGAACCTGATCGGCGCGCTGCTCGATATTTCCCGGCTCGATGCCGCCGCCCAGCCGGTGCGCCGCGAGCATTTTCCGGTCGACCGGGTGCTGGCGCCGCTGGCCAACGAGTTCTCCGCACTCGCTCAGGCGCGCGGTCTGGAGTTTCGCTACGTGGCGTCGTCGGCGATCGTCGAAACCGATCCCGCGCTGCTGCGCCGGATCCTGCAGAACTTCCTGTCCAACGCCGTGCGCTATACCCGTAGCGGCTGTGTGCTGCTCGGCTGCCGGCGCTTGCCCGGCGGTCTCGAGATCGGCGTCTGGGACACCGGGCCGGGCATTCCGGCCGGGCGCCAGCCGGAAATCTTCGAGGAGTTCCGCCGGCTCGAAGCGGGTCAGGATTTCGATCAGGGGCTGGGGCTCGGACTGTCGATCGCCGATCGGCTGTCGAAGCTGCTGCATCACCGGTTGAGCTTGCGCTCAACGGTCGGCCGCGGCAGCCGCTTCTCGATCGAGGTGCCGTTCGGTGATCGCAGTTCGATCGCGCCGCTGCGGCCGGCGCCGGTGACACGCTCGACTGATCGCCTGCATGGCCGGCTGGTGTTCTGCCTCGACAACGAGCAGTCGACGCTCGATGCACTCGGTGCGCTGCTGACCCGCTGGGGCTGCCGGGTGATCGTCGCCCGCAATGCCAGCGAGGCTTACGCCTGCTTCGGGCCGGATGCCGAAGTGCCCGATCTGGCGCTGATCGATTTCCATCTCGGCGAAGGTGCCAGCGGCATCGCGGTGATGGCCGAGTTGCGCCAGCGCTGGGGCGTGGCCGTGCCGGCAATCGTGCTGACCGCCGATCCGACCGTGGCCGCGCGCAATGCTGCCAGTGCCGCCGGCCTTGCGCGGCTGCCGAAGCCGGTGAAGCCGGCGGCGCTCAGGGCGCTGATGAGCCGGATGATCCGCATCCAGAGTCCGGACATCGTCGAAGCGGACGGCGACGCTCAGTCTTCGTCGGCCACGTCGGACTGAAGCTCGTCCATCGGCGGCGTCAGGCTGCCGGCGCTGGCATCGAGCAGGCGCCGGGCCAGCAGCGCCGCTTGCGTTCGCCGGTACAGGCCGAGCTTGCGCAGTACGGCGGTGACGTGCGCCTTCACGGTCGCTTCGGTGATGCTCAGCTCGTAGCCGATCTGCTTGTTCAGGCGGCCATCGGCGAGCGCCATCAGCACCTTGAACTGCTGCGGTGTCAGCGTTGCGATCTGCCGGGTCAGCGCCTGTTCGGCGGCGTCCTGATCGACGCCATCGGCCAGGCCTTCCGGCAGCCATTCGTTGCCATCGAGCATCGCCCGCACGGCCTCGCCGATGACCCCCAGCGACGCCGATTTCGGGATGTAGCCGCAGGCGCCGAAATCGATCGCGCGGCGGATCACCAGCGGGTTTTCCTCACCGGAGACGATCGCCACCGGCAGGTCCGGGCGCAGGCCGCGCAGCTGGATCAGCGAGGAAAAGCCGCTGCTGCCGGGCATGCGCAGATCGAGCAGCACCAGATCGCAATCCGGCTGGGCATCGAGCTTGGCGAGCAGTTCGACCAGCGAAGCGGTGGCTTCGACGATCGCTTCGGGTACGGCATCGGCCACGGCGGCAGTCAGCGCGGCGCGGAACAGCGGATGGTCATCGGCAATCAATAGTCGGTGCTTGGGCAGGCGATACATGGGCGGCCTCGGGCGGCGCATTCAATACGCGCATTGCAACACCCTACGACCTTGGTCGCGATACGACTTAAGGTGAATGGTCGCGCCTTCTCCTGATCGCCACTCTTCGTCTGCGGCCATCGCTGCCGCTCCCGGATCACCTGTCCGGGCAACGAATGATGAGAGGAGTGAGGAGATGATGCCTGCCCGCAGCCGCTTTGCCGCCGCCCTGTGCGCTGCCGGATTCGGCATGGCGACGCTGCCTGCGTTCGCCGCTCCGGTGGATAAAGACACCGCCGCAGTGATCCAGGATCTGAAGCGGCGCATCGAGGCGCTGGAACAGCAGCTCTCCGCCAAGGCAGCGCAGCCAGCGGCCGAGGTTGCTGCGCCGGCAGCCGTCGCGCCTGTTGCGCCGGTCGTTGCTGCGACGGCACCGGCGCCAGCAGCGACGCCGGCAGCCGTCACCAATGGCGGCGATTTCAAGCTGGCCTGGGGCGGGTACATCAAGACCGACTTCATCACCTCGCGCTACAGCGATGGCGCGGTGCCGCAGAGCCTGGGCCGCGATGCCTACATCCCGAACTCGATTCCGGTGGCTGCCACCGGCGCCGAGAACGCCCGCACCTATACCGATCTGCACGCCAAGGAAACCCGGCTGTACCTGCGCGGCTCGGGCCTGATGTATGGCCACAAGGTGGCGATCAATGCCGAGTTCGATTTCATCAGCGGCCAGCTCGGCCAGGGCATCGCCGGTGCGCCGAACGAAGCGGTGACCAATCCCTACAACCCGGCGTTCCGCCTCGGCTATCTCGATTTCGACAACTTCCGCATCGGCCAGGACTGGTCCACCTTGCAGAACATGGTGGCGCTGCCGGACATCGTCGATCTGGTCAACTGGCCGTCCGAAGGCACGGTGTTCTCGCGCCAGCCGATGATCCGCTACACCTACGGCCCGCTGGCCGTCGCGCTTGAAAACAGCGAATCGACGGTCGCCACGCTCGGCGGCAACGCCTTCGCGGTGACCGACGACAACACGCTGCCGGATCTCGTCTGGCGCTACACGCTGAAGACCGCGGCCTGGGGCGATTACACCTTGTCCGGCGTGGTCCGCCAGATCACCGATCGCGGCACCGTGGCCGGTGGCAACGATACGTCGATGGGCTACGGCCTGAGCTTCGCCGGCAAGATTCCGCTCTGGGGCCAGGACGATCTGCGCTTCACCTTCAGCGGCGGCGATGGCTTCGGCCGCTACATGGCGCTGAACACGGTCGGCGATGCTGTGGTCGACGCCAGCGGCAAGCTGCGTACGGTCGAGGTCTACAACGGCTTCGTCGCCTGGCATCACCCCTGGAACGAGCAGTGGCGCTCGAACCTGGCGCTGTCCGCCCTGCATGCCAACACCGGACAGATCGACGAAGGCTCGATCTTCGGGCCCGGCGTGTCGCGCAATGTCCGCAGCGCAACCTTGAACCTGCTGTATTCGCCGATCCCGAAGATCACCTTCGGCGCCGAATACCGATACGCGCGGCGTGACACGGTCGGCAATCTGTCGGGTGACATGAGCCGGCTGCAGTTCTCGGCGCGTTACAACTTCTGAAGCGAGTGCCGCGCTTTCTTTCGGCGTCATCCCCGCGCAGGCGGGGATCCAGTTCTGAAGTTTGCGCACCGCTGGTTGCAGAAAACTGGATTCCCGCCTGCGCGGGAATGACGGCGGGTGTCGAGCTTGGCAATCAGGCCCAGTTTTTCGCCAGCGTCGGGTTGCTGGCAGTACCGCGCATCAGCAGATAAGCCAGCGGGCCGAACGAGCCCAGCGCCAGGGTTGCAACGATGTACGGCCAGACGGTGACGCCGCGGGCGCGGGCATCGCCGACCATCCAGACCATGACCAGGGTCAGGGCGATGACCAGATCGGTCAGCACCTGCAGGCCGGCAGGATGCATGTGGCTGGCGAAAATGCCGAAGTAGCCGACTTCCTTCAGCGCGTAGGCAGACAGGATCGAGAACGGCAGCAGGATGACGAACAGGATGGGGCGGGGCAGGTTCATGGCAAATCTCCGGGAGTGGGCTGGGACGGCGAGCGCAGAATCCGCGTCTGACTGCGGCGCCGCAATTACCTCGCAGGTCATCGCTTTGAGGCGGACGCATCGCCACAATCGCTGCCATGAACGCGATCCAGCCGACGTCCGCTGCCTCCACCCGCTTCGGCGATAGCCTGCGTCGTGCCCGCGCGGTACGGCGTCGCAGCCAACTCGATCTGGCGCTGTCGGCCGGGCTGTCGCAACGGCACCTGAGCTTTCTCGAATCCGGCCGCTCGCAGCCGAGCCGGGCGATGCTGCTGCGGCTGGCCGAAGCGCTGGACCTGGGCCTGGCCGACCGCAATCACTGGCTGATCGCCGCCGGCTTCGCGCCGATCTACCCGCAGCGCGCGATCGAAGCGCCGGACATGACGCCGGTGCGCGAAGCGCTGGCGCGGATGCTGCGCCACCACGAACCGTTTCCGGCGATGGTCATCGATCGCGCCTGGAATCTGGTGATGACCAACGAGGCGACCGAACGAATGATCGCGATGGTCAGCATGGTCGGCGGTCACGCCAGCGCCGATGCGCTATGGCAGAAAGTCTGCGGCGATGGGCCGCGCAACATGGTCCAGATGAGCCTGCATCCGGAGGGCCTGCGGCCGTTCGTGGTCAATGCCGACGAAGTGGTTGCGGCGTTGTTGTCGCGGCTGTCGCAGGAGGCGCTGGATCATCCGCCATCGGCGCGATTGCGCGAGGTGGTGATGGCCTATCCGGGCTTCGCGGCGGCGGCGCGCAACATCGATGTATCGGCGCGCCTGTCACCGGTGCTGGCGACCCATTTCCGCATCGCCGGCCAGGATCTGCGCCTGTTCGCGATGCTGTCGCGCTTCGACATGCCGCGCGACCTGACCGCCGAAGACCTGAGAGTGGAAACGCTCTATCCGGCCGATGCCGACAGCGAACAGCTGCTGCGCGGCATGGCCGGATCGCCCTGAATTCAGGGAACCGGCGTCAGTCCTGCGCCGTCACCGCCGAAGCCGCCATCGACCTTGCTCGATTTCAGGCTGACCTTGCTGAAGCCGGACAGGCTGACCAGACCGATCAGATCGACCACGCGGCCGTAGGCGATCTTCGAGTCGCCCTGCACGAACACCAAAGTGTCCGGGTCTTGGCGGGACAGTTCGATCAGCCGCGGCTGCAGTGCGTCCGGCGCGGTGGCCAGCGGGCCAAGGCCGTCGCCTGCGTCGATGAAATAGTTGCCGTTGGAATCGATCGACACCACGGTCGGTTCCTTGGGCTTGTCGCTCTGGGCCGAGCTGGCCTTCGGCAGGGTCACCGGCAGCTGCGACATCATCAGCGGCGCGGTGACCATGAAAATGATCAGCAGCACCAGCATCACGTCGACCATCGGAGTGATGTTGATCTCGGCGACCGGTGAAAGGTCAGCTTCTGCGTGGACACGCTTCTTGGCCATCTTGTCTTGAGTCCTGATTCGGAATGGGCACGCCGCGGGGCGTAGTGGGGCTACGCTGAGCAGGATCGGTGCCAGGAGAGTGGCTCCGAGTTTATCGCGCAGCCTCCTGAAGCGTCCATCGGCCGTCTAATGCCGTTTGCAGAGTCGGGAAAGCCCTGAATTCATGACGATTTCGTGACGGCCGGCCGTTCACGACTTTCCTTCAGGCAGATTTCATCCGCGCCGGCCATGCTCTGGTCCATTGCTTGCAAGGCCGATGCGATGCCGAATCGATACGCCAGCGCTTGTTCGTTGCCCCAGTTGTGTCTGCTCGCCACAGCGCTGCTGCTGGCCGCCTGCCAGACGCCCGCGACTGCGCCGGATGCGGTTGCCACGCCAGCGCCGACCATTGCCGTGAAGCTGATCGCGCTCAACGATTTTCACGGCAACCTGCTGCCGCCGCGCGATCCGACCCTGCTGCCGGACCGTCCCGGCCAGCCGGATATTCCGGTGCCACTGGGCGGTGCGTCCTACATCTCGACGGCGGTCGCCCAGCTGAAGGCTGCGAACCCGCGCAATGTCGTGGTCGCTGCCGGTGACCTGATCAGCGCCAGCCCGCTGCAAAGCTCGCTGTTTCATGACGAGCCGGCGATCGCGGTGATGAACGGCATCGGTCTGGAATTCAGCGCCGTCGGCAATCACGAGTTCGATCGCGGTCGTGGCGCGCTGCTACGCATGCAGCGCGGCGGCTGCGCAGAGGATGGCACGCTGGGTCAGGACACCTGCGTCAACGGGCCATTCCCGGGCGCGGCTTTCCGCTACATGGCAGCCAATGTCGTCGACGAGACAGGCACTCCGCTGCTGCCGGCGGTCGGCATCAAGACTTTCATCGTCGACGGCCGCATGCCGCTGAGCATCGGTTTCATCGGCTTGACCCTGGAAGGCACGCCGGAACTGGTCAATCGCACTGGCATCGCCGGCCTGCGTTTCCTCGACGAAGCCGAGACGATCAATCGCGAAGCCGCAGCACTCACCAAGCAAGGCGTGCGGGCGATCGTGGTGCTGATCCACGAAGGCGGCGAGCCGCCGGTGGGCGCGGATCTCGACGACGAAAGCTGCCCCGGCTTTGCCGGCGCAATCACCGGCATCGTTGCGAAGCTCGATCCGGCGATCGATCTGGTGATCAGCGGCCACACCCATCGCGTCTATCGCTGCCGGTTGCCGACGGCGGACCCGGCGCGAACCATCCTGGTGACCGGCGCCGGTTCGGCTGGCCGCTACCTCACCGACATCGATCTCCAGCTCGCCGCCGACACCGGCGACGTGCTGAGCGCGGCGGCGCGCAATGTGCCGATCGTCAACGACAGCGCGGCCAATGTCCGGCCTGATCGCTATCCGCCGCTGGCGCCGGAGCCGAAAGTCGCCGCAATCGTCGCCGAGTTCGATCGCCGTTCCCGCGAGCGCAGCCTGCAGCCGGTCGGCCGCATCGCCAGCGCGCTGTCACGGCAGCAGGACACGGCCGGCGAAATGCCGCTCGGCTACGTGATCGCCGATGCCCAGCTTGCAGCGGCTGCGAAACAGGCCGATCGCCGCGCCGATTTCGCGCTGATGAATCCCGGCGGCGTGCGCGCCGAACTGGCGCCGCTCGATGCCGCTGGCACGGTCACTTACGGGCAGGTCTACACGGTGCAGCCGTTCGGCGGCGCGCTGATGACGATGACCCTGAGCGGCACGCAGATCGACGCCCTGCTCGAACAGCAATGGCGCGCCGATGGCCGCTACGCGATCCTGCTGCCGTCCCAAGGTTTCGAGTACGCGTGGCGGGCGAGTGCGCCGCTGGGTGCGCGTATCGATCCGGCCAGCATCCGCCTGCGCGGCAAGCCGCTGTCGCCGACCGGCCGCTACCGGGTCAACGTCAATGCCTTTCTGGCCAATGGCGGCGACGGCTTCCGCGTGCTGCTGGAAGGCACCGAGCGGGTCGAGTTCGGCATCGATCGCGACGTGCTGATCGATTACCTCTCAGCGCAGCCCGTAAAGCCGCCAAAGCTCGGACGCATTCGCCGCCTCGATTGAGGGTCTCAGGCCGCGTTCGGCACCAGGCCCGAATGGCGCAATAGCGCCTCGACTTCCGGCTTGCGGCCGCGGAAAGCGACGAACAGATCCATCGCGTCCTGCGAGCCGCCGTTGGCCAGCACGGTGTCGCGGAAACGGCGGCCGGTGTCCGGCGAGAAGTCCGATTCCTCGAATGCCGCGAAGGCATCGGCGGACAGCACTTCGGCCCACTTGTAGCTGTAGTAGCCGGCCGCGTAGCCACCGGCAAAGATGTGGCCGAAGGAGTTCGGCATGCGGTTCCAGGCCGGCGGCGGGAACACGCTGACCTCGGCCCGCGCCGCGTTGAGCACGTCGAGCACGCCGTTACCGCTGGCGGTATCGCGATGCAGGCGCAGATCGAACAGCGAGAACTCGACCTAGCGCAGCGTCATCAGCCCGGCCTGATAACCGCGGCCGGCCTGCAGCTTGGCGAGCAGCGCATCGGGGATCGTGTCACCGGTCTTGTAATGACGCGCGAAGCCATTGAGCGTGGCGCGGTCATAGCACCAGTTCTCCATGAACTGGCTTGGCAGTTCCACGGCATCCCAGGCGACGCCGCGGATACCGGATACCGAGGCTTCGTCAACCCGGGTCAGCAGGTGATGCAGGCCGTGGCCGAACTCGTGGAACAGGGTCACCACTTCGTCGTGAGTCAGCAGCGCGGGTGCGCCACCGAGCGGCGGCGTGAAGTTGCAGGTCAGGTAAGCGACCGGACGCTGCAGGCCGGATGCGGTCTGGCGGCGCACCAGGCATTCGTCCATCCAGGCGCCGCCGCGCTTGTCCTGGCGGGCGTAGGGATCGAGATAGAACAGGCCGATTTCGCTGCCATCGGCTTCCGCCAAGCGCCAGGTGCTGACGTCCTTGTGCCAGGTCTTGATGTCGGCGGCGGCTTCGATGCGCACGCCATACATGCGCTCGACGACTTCGAACATGCCGGCTATCACCTGCTGCGCCGGGAAGTAGGGGCGCAGTTCTTCCTCGGAATAGCCGAGCTTCTGTTCTTTCAGCTTCTCGGAGTAATAGGCCATGTCCCAAGGCGCCAGATCAGTCAGGCCGTCACGGGCCTTGGCGAATGCGCGCAGTTCGTCGAGTTCGGCAAGCGCGAACGGCTTGGCCTTGACGGCCAGATCGAGCAGAAAGGCTTCGACGGCGTCAGGCGATTCGGCCATCTTGGTCGCCAGCGACAGCTCGGCGAAATTGTTGAAGCCGAGCAGCCGCGCTTCCTCATCACGCAGCGCGATGATTTCCTGCATCAGCGGCGTGTTGTCGAACTGGCCGCCCTGCGGGCCGAGTTCCGAAGCGCGCGTCGCATAAGCCTCGTACAGCTCGTGGCGCAGCTCGCGGTTGTCGGCATAGGAGATCACCGCGTCGTAGCTCGGGAAATCGAGAGTCAGCAGCCAGCCTTCGAGTTCCTTGGCTTTCGCCTTCTCGGCGGCCTGAGCCTTGCCTTCCTCGGTCATGCCGACGAGCAGCGCTTCATCGGTCACCGGCTTCGACCAGGCCTGCACCGCATCGAGCAGGTTTTCCTCGAACTTGGTCTGCAGTTCGGACAGGCGCAGCGCGATCACCTTGTAGCGCGCCTTCTGCTCGGCCGGCAGCGCGATGCCGGACAGCTTGAAGTCGCGGATCGCGTCAGTCAGCACCTTCTTGCGGGTCGGCGAGAACGAGGCGGCGGCCGGGCTGGCAGCGAGCTGCTCGTAAGCCTGGAACAGCGCTTCGTTCTGCGACAGCTCCAGCCCGTATTCGGTGATCTTCGGCTGCACCGCGTTGAAGGCCTTGCGCCAGGCGCTGGTCGACGTGACGCCGAACAGGTGCTGGATCGGCCCCCAGGCGCGGCTCATGCGATCGCTCAGGTCTTCCAGCGGCTCGATCAGACCTTCCCAGCTGGTTGCCTTGCCGCCGGACAGCAGCGCTTCGAGCGCGGCGCGGTTGTCGGTCAGCACGCCGTCGATCGCCGGTTCGGCGTGCTCGGGCTTGATGGCGTCGAACGCGGGCAGAGTGTTCGGGGAGACGGGGGCGAGCAGCGGATTGGTCATGGGGAATGCCGGAAAAATTCTGATCAGTTCAAGAGATGCAGGCTGCAGGTGCCTGGTTCAAGAGCGCGGTTCAAAGCTGGAAGCGAGGATCGTCGCACGGCCGGGCGCTGCCATGCCTATCGAAAATGCCGATCGCAATCATCGAGCAGGCCCGCTTCCTGCGAGAGCCTTGAAGCGGGCGCGGTATCATGCAGGCCGGTTCCCGCTGCCCATCGAGAGACCCGTTTCCGTGCGCCCTATCTCAAGTCTGATCCTGAGCTTCTTCGCTGCACTTCTGTTGCTGAGCGCCTGCAGTGGCCAGCAGCTGGCCAATGATCTGACGCCCGACAAGGGTTATCGACTGTCGTCGAACGTCGGCTTCGATGCAGCAACCGGCCTGCAACTCGATGTCTACAGCCCGAACGGTGTCGCCAACGCGCCGGTGGTGGTGTTCTTCTTCGGCGGCCGCTGGCAGGAAGGCAGCAAGGAAGCCTACAAGTTCGTCGGCCAGGCGCTGGCGGCGCGCGGCTTCGTCGCCGTGCTGCCGAATTACCGCCTGTATCCGCAGGTGCGTTACCCGAGCTTCCTGACCGACAACGCCAAGGCCGTGAAGTGGGTACACAGCCAGATCGCCCAGTACGGCGGCGATCCCACCAAGATCGTGGTGATGGGCCATTCCTCCGGCGCCTACAACGCGGCGATGCTGACCCTGAATCCGGCGCTGATGAAATCGGTGGGCGGCGATCGCGCCTGGATCCGCGCCATGATCGGCCTCGCCGGCCCCTACGATTTCCTGCCGCTCACCGATCCGGATCTGCGTGATCTGTTCGGTGCGCCGGAAAACTACGACCAGACCCAGCCGATGATGTATGCCGACGGCACCAATCCGCCGATGCTGCTGATGCATGGCCAGGACGACAAGACGGTGTTCTCGACCAACACCGAGCATCTGGCGGCGCGCATCCAGCGAGCCAATGGCCCGGTGGAAACGGTTATCTACCCGGAGATGAGCCACCGCAAGATCATCGCGACCTTGGCGACCTCCTCGCTGATCAAGTTCGCGGTCGGCCAGAGCGACGTGATGTTCTACGTCAACGATTTCGTCAAACGCAACACCGGCGCCAACGCGCCGAAGCCGCGCCAGGAAGCGCCGGGCGGCCTGCAGACGATCGTTCCGACGCCCTGATCCGACCATGATTCGTGCGTATCGCGGCGCGCTGCCGCGGCTGGGCCAGAACGTCTATATCGACGAGCAGTCCTGCGTGATCGGTGATGTCGAGCTGGGCGACGACGCCTCGGTCTGGCCGATGGCGGTGATCCGGGGCGACGTCAACTTCATCCGCATCGGTGCGCGCAGCAACGTCCAGGACGGTGCGGTGCTGCACGTCACCCACGACGGCCCGCTGCTGCCGGGCGGTATGGGTCTGATCGTCGGCGACGACGTCACCATCGGCCATCAGGCGATCCTGCACGGCTGCACGGTCGGCAACCGCTGCCTGATCGGCATGGGTGCCAAGGTGCTCGATCGCGCGGTGATCGAGGACGATGTCTTCCTCGCCGCCGGAGCGCTGGTCGGCCCTGGCAAGCGTCTGGAATCCGGCTGGCTGTATCGCGGCAGCCCGGCGGTGCAGGCGCGCCGGCTCACCGAGCAGGAACTGTCGAACCTGGCCTATTCGGCCGCCCATTACGTCAGAGTCAAGAACAACTACCTGCAGGGCTGATGTTCAGCCAGCATTGATCGCAACCCCAACCGAAGAGCCTCGTCGGACATGACTCGCAAACTCGTCTTGCTGCGCCACGGCCAGAGCCAGTGGAACCTCGAAAACCGCTTCACCGGCTGGGTCGATGTCGACCTCACCGAGCAGGGCCGCGCCGAAGCGAAAGCCGGCGGCGAACTGATGCTCGCCGAAGGCCTGAAGTTCGACTGCGCCCACACCTCGGTGCTGAAGCGCGCGCTGCGTACCCTGAACATCGCCCTCGACGCGATGGACCAGCAGTGGATTCCGGTCACCAAGTCCTGGCGCCTGAACGAGCGCCACTACGGCGCGCTGCAGGGTCTGGACAAGGCCGAGACCACCGCCAAGCACGGCGAGGCGCAGGTCAAGATCTGGCGCCGCAGCTATGACATCCCACCGCCGGCGATGGAGCTCAGCGACGCCGGCCATCCGGCCAACGATGCGCGCTACAAGAAGCTCGACATCAACGCGCTGCCGGGCACCGAATCACTGGCCACCACGCTCGACCGCGTGCTGCCGTACTGGCATGACCAGATCGCCCCGCAGCTGCTGGCCGGCCAGACCGTGCTGGTCGCCGCCCACGGCAACAGCCTGCGGGCGCTGTGGAAGTACCTGATGGGCCTCGGCGAAGCCGAAATCCTCGAAGTGAATATCCCGACCGGCATCCCGCTGCTGGTCGAACTGGACGAGCAGCTGAAGGTGGTCGGCCATCGTTACCTCGGCGATCCGGAAGCGGCGAAGCGAGCTGCGGAAGCGGTGGCCAACCAGGCAAAGGCGAAGCACTAAATCGCGGTTCAGCCGTTCTGCGGCCCTGTCCTGCATTGCGGGACAGGGCCGTTTTCGTTGCTACGCCTATTTGGCTGGCGCGGCCTTCAGCCGCTCGAAACGCGCTTGCAGACGGACGCGAATCTGGGGGGCGTACAGCGCCTGCACCTGATCCAGCGTGCGCAGTGCTTGCTCGGCCTGCGGTAGAGCCGTCGATATGCCATCTCGCCTGGCATCCAGTTCGGCAAGCCCCATCTGGGCCTCGGCGACGGCGGGCAGGGCGCGGCCATCGGCGTGCAGCAGGACCGCCGCGAACTCTGCGCGGGCCAGCGATGGATCACCGTGTTCGGCCAGGTGCTGCGCCCAGCGGGCACGGGCGTCGAGTGCCGCTTCGATGCCCGGACGGCCGAGCTTGCGATAGGCCCCGTGGGCGGCGGCGAACTGCTGACCGGCTTCGTCATCGCGACCGAGTGCGGCCAGCGCCTCGCCGAGCGCCAGCACAGCGTCGGCCTGGCGCAGCTCGACCGGCTTCGAGGTGATCGCCACCGTGCTGGCACGCTGCAGCAAGGGCAGTGCGGCGGCGGCGCGTCCCTGGTCGAGCAGAAAACGGCCATAGGCGAGCCGGAACCAGGCACCGCCTTCGCCCGACGAGGTGGGTTCATCGCTGTTGCCAGGGTCTGGCGGTGCTTCGAGCAGCCCGTTTTCCTTTGTGAACAGCGCCTCCGCGCCGGCATCGTCGCCTGCCCAGTGCATCAGCGTGGCCCGCCAGAGCACCGCTTCGAGCTGGGTATCGACGGTGCGCCCGAAGGTCGCCAGCACCATCTTCTCGCCGTCCTCGTAGGCTTTGCGCGCGGCGTCGCGATGGCCGAGTCGGCGTTCGTAGTGAGCCAGTTCGACGGTCTGCCAGGCGATGAACCAGTCGTTGCGATCCGGCCGCCGCTGTTCCATGGCGATCGATTCCAGCGCCGTGCGGCGTGCTTCGGCCAGTTGGCCGTCCGCCGCCAGCGCCTGGGCCAGATGGAAACGCGGCCAGCGTTGACTGCTGTCCTGCGGCGCGCGGCTGGCGTAGATCGCCGCAGCCTTCTGCAGATAGCTCAAAGCGGGTTGAGCGTCGCCGGTATCGGCCGGGTGATGCCGGGCCATCGCCATCAGCCATTGCGCCTCGACAGGCGAGCCGGCCAGTCCCTGACTGCGGATCAGACCGGCGGCTTCGTCGAGCAGCGGCAGGCCGGAGCTGAAATCGCTGTGCTCGATGTAGGCGTTGGCCTGTTCGATCAGACTGCCAAGAAGGCGCGGGTCGTCTCTGCCATGCAGTTCGGCGACCAGCAGTCGATAGCGCTGGTTTGCCTGTTCGACACGGGGCAAGTCGAACCATTGGCGATAAAGCTTGCGGGCCAGTTCCAGCAGTTCCAGCCGGGTCTCGGGTTGCTGCTTCAGTTCACCGTCGAGATCGTCGACGATCAGGTCGAGCATTTCCCGTGCGGTGATCGAGCCGGCCGGCCTGTCGCTGGCCACCAGCCGGCCGCTGGCGCCGAGCACCTTGAGCAGGAAGTCGCGCGTCGCATTGGCCCGGCTGGCCTCGCTCATCGCCAGGCTCGCGGCCTGCTTCGCCCGCTGCGCCTGCCACAGGCTGACGGCGCCGCCGACGGCGATCGACAGGCTCAGCAGGGTCGCTGATGCGATCGCTAGTCGATGACGGCGAACGAACTTCAGGCCACGTTCGACGCGGGTGATATGACGCGCCTCGATCGGCTGATGGGCGAGATGGCGGCGCAGATCGTCGGCCATCCGCTCGACCGAGCTGTAGCGCGCTTCCGGCCGGCGCGACAGCGCCTTGGCGAGGATGGCGTCGAGATCGCCTTGCAGCGCCCGGCCCAGCGCCTTCGCATCGACTTCGCCGACCTCGCGGGCGAAGCCGCTGATGGTCTGGTTCGAGGCCAGTCCGCGTCCCTGCTCGTCAGCGCCGGCGCGGCCCCGCGGCGCGCCAGGCCGGCGGCCGCAAAGCAGTTCGTGGAGCACCACGCCGAGCGAGTAGACATCGGTCGCCGCCGTTACCGTATCGCCCACCAGTTGCTCGGGTGCTGCGTATTCCGGCGTTGCCGAACGGCCGGCGAGGCGGGTGATCTCGGTGAGGTCACCGCGGCCGTCGTCGTCGATCAGCTTGGCGATGCCGAAGTCGAGCAGCTTGGCGCGGCCGTCGTCGGTGACCAGGATGTTCGACGGCTTCAGATCGCGATGGACGATCAGCCGCGCATGGGCGGCGGACACCGCGTCGAGTACCTGCATAAACAGGTGCAGCCGCGCTGCGATCGGCAGCCGGCGTTCGCGACACCAGGCGTCGATACGCTGGCCGTCGACCTTCTCCAGTGCCATCCACGGCTGGCCGTCGTCGGCGATGCCGGCGTCGTAGAGCTGGGCGACGTTCGGGTGGCTGAGGCCGGCGAGGATGTCGCGCTCGCGGTTCAGACGCAGCCGGGCACCGGCGCTCAGCAGCCAGGTGTGCGGCAGCTTCAGCGCTACCTCGCGGTTCAGCGTGCCGTCGATCCGGCGCGCGCTCCAGACCTCGCCCATGCCGCCCTGGCCGAGTGGTGTCAGCAGCTCGTAAGGACCGATGCGGCGCGCGGCGGTGAAGGTCCAGGGATCGCCGGCCGGGCCTTCGCGCAGCCGGGGCTGGTCGGCAGGCGGCCTGGCCTGGACCTCGGCATGTTCGAGCGCTGCCGTTCGAAGCAGCGGCGCGAGATCGGTGTGCTCATCGGACAGTTGCTGCAGCCAGGGCTCGCGGGCCTCGGCCGGCAGGTCCAGCAACTCGTCGAGCAGGGTCGAGAACTTTGGCCAGCGCTCGGCTGGCAGGTCAGACAGCGAAGCGATCATTTCAAGCCAGCAGCAGACGCATCAGGGTGCGGGCCTTTTCCCAGTCACGGCGCACGGTGCGTTCGGTGAGGCCGAGCGCTTCGGCGATCTCGGTTTCGGAAAAGCCGCCGAAGAAGCGCATCTCGACCACCTGGGCCAGCCGGGGTTCTCGGGCGCGCAGGGCGGTGAGGGCGTTGTCGACGATCAGCGGATCGTCGTCGACTGGCGCGCCCGGCTCCTCGACGAGCATTTCCAGCCGAAGCACTTCGCCGCTGCCGCGCCGCTCGGTCAGCCGCTCACGGGCGAGGTCGACGATCACCGAGCGCATCACGCTCGAGGCGTAGCAGAAGAACTGGCGCCGCGCCGAGCCGTCGAGCCGCTCCGGGCCGTTGGCCATCAGCTTCAGATACGACTGGTTGACCAGCGCGGTGGTGTCCAGAAGGGTGAATTCGCCTGCACGGCGCAGCCGGCTTCGGGCCAGCGCTTTCAGGTCCGGGTACAGGTGCTGCCACAGCGACGACAGGCTCTCGCCTTCGATGCTGTCGGTCATGGAATGGCCGCTCATATCGAGGTCGAATCGGGACACGTGGGCATGGCAGGGTGCGTGCGTTGGGATCGGCAGTCAGTGCGGTGGGGCGAAAAAGCCGGGCGGGATTCAGAACGTATCGGGCCCAGCGCCGCTGGGCGGCATGTTGAACGGGTATGAACGGCCGTGTCTGCTTGGGACCATCGACGATACTTTCCAGGTGGTCAAATCAATTGTGGTTGCAAGTATTTGAATCTATTTGCAGCGTACGGCCGTATGCGCTCCGGGGATTCACCCCAGCTGGCCCTGAAGGCCGATTCGATTTGATGAAGATTGAGCGTTGCGCGTCAGGGCTTTTCAAAGGCTGAAAAAGGGGTGATTGGGAGTGGTAAAAATAACCCCAACTCGCTCGATTTGCTTGCCGCCGTCAGATCCGGGGGAGGCCGGTGCGAAGTTCGCGGAATCTGATTGACGTCAAATTTTTCAAAGGCTTCCGAGTACGGTTGTCGGGCAGAAAGTCGAATTTTCGAGAGCAGAGTCACGTTTTTTCACAACGGCAAACCGTTGATACAGAAAAGTTCCTTGTCCGGTTTTCAGGACGGAGCTCGTCCGGAATCCCAGGTCGACAATTGCTACTGCAACGCCATGAATTCTGTTGAGTCACTTTCAAGCCTTGGGGAACCGTGGTCGGCTGCGACCGCCAACGGGGATTCCGGTCGCTTCCGGCCAGTCCGGAGAACGACGGATGTCTGAATACAAGCAGCGTCTTAGCTGGCATTCTCGTCATGTGACCGAGTCGTCACTCGGTGCGGTGCTCTTCGGAAATCCCAATCCATTTCTTCAGTGCGTCGGTTTCCGACGCCGCCTGGATATTGTCGTGCGCGTAAAGGAAGCCAGTTGAATGGAAATGCAAGGTGTTCAGGAAGCCGAACAGTTCTTCGAGCGTAACCGGCCAAGAGTCACCGCCGTACTGCCGGTGCTGAAAGCGATGGCGACCGAACTGCTGGGCCATGTTGGTGACGAGCAGTTGCGGGCCCTGTTCCATGCTGCCGGCGTGCGGCTGGCCGAGGTGTATCCGGTTGGCAAGATCGAGCGTCTCGGCGAGCTTGAGCAGGCGGCCCGCGAGTGGCTCGCGATCAACGACTGGGGCTGGCTGAAGATCGAACATCACGACGATGCCGTCGACTTCATTCATGGCGACGCTCCGCTGGAAGCCTGGTTCGGTGAAGCCGGGCTGGCCTGGTCGTCATCGCTGTTCGAAGGGCTTTACGCAACCTGGATTCGCCAGCTCGGCGCCGATGACCGCCTGCAGCTGCGCCAGATTCGTCTCACTGATCGGCCGGCGCGCGAATTGCGTTATCGGCTGACTCACGAAAGCCGCTTCCAATAAACGTCTAAGCGCGCACCAGCCCAGCAAGTGGCACCGCCGTATTGCATCAAGGAGATTTCGATTGTGAGCTCAGTCCCGAATACCCCGCCTAGCCCCCCTGAAGACGACGTCCAGCGTCTGCTGAAGCAGATGAACATGGCAGCCTTCCGGTTCAAGAGTTTCGATCGACCGGGTGATCATGAGGACGGTTCTTCGTACGATGCCGCGGCTCCGATCGAAGCGGCCGAAACGCCTGTCGCTCCACGCAAGCCGCCGGTTACAGCCGCAGCTCCTGCGCCGGCAGCTGTGGCACCGAAACTGAGCCAGTCGGTGGCAGCGCAGCAGGTGCGCGGCGCGGCGCCGGTCGATGAAGCCTTTGGTCGCTTGATTCGCCAGACCGAGCCGCGGGCTCGGCGCAACTCGGCATTGCGGCTTGATCTGCCGGTATTGCCGCGAATCGCGGAAGTGAAACCGGTGGCCAGCGGCGAACTGCTGGTGGCCGAGGTGTTGAACCGTCTCTATCGCCTGGGTGCTTCGGCAGTCAGCCTGATCCGGCCTCGGGGTGAGGCGTGACGTCAGCGAGACAAAGTGGCGCCGCTGGAAAATTGTTCCGCACCGCGATTCTGATGCTATGCCTGCCGGTGCTTTTTGCCGCGTTCTGGGGTTTTGCCGCAACCCCGATGACGCTGCATTGGCAGTTCATTTCCGGTGCGCTGGCGGTTCTGGTGGCGCTGATGCTGCGCAGCCGCTCGCACGCGGTGCTGCTGGTGATGATGGGCCTGTCGGTCGCGTTCTCGACCCGCTACCTGTACTGGCGCTACACCGAGACGCTGCCGATTGGTGAAGGCCATACCGGCTTCGATCTGTTCCTCGCCAGCGGCCTGCTCGCGGCCGAAACCTATGCCTACCTGATCCTGGTGCTCGGTTATTTCCAGGTCATGTGGCCGCTGCACCGCCGGCCGATTCCGCTGCCGGACGACCACGATCAGTGGCCGATGGTCGATGTCTACATCCCGACCTACAACGAGCCGCTGTCGGTGGTGAAGCCGACGGTGCTCGCCGCACTCGAAATCGACTGGCCGCAGGACCGGATCAAGATCTACCTGCTCGATGACGGTCGGCGGCCGGAGTTCGCGACCTTCGCCAAGCAGGTCGGCGCGATTCACATGACCCGCCCCGACAACAACCACGCCAAGGCCGGCAACATCAATCACGCGCTGACCAAGACCAAGGGCGAGTTCATCGCCATCTTCGATTGCGATCACATTCCCACCCGCTCCTTCCTGCAGCTGACCCTGGGCACCTTGCTCAGCGATTCGCGCATGGCGCTGGTGCAGACGCCGCATCACTTCTTCTCCCCCGATCCCTTCGAACGCAACCTGCGTACCTTCCGCAAGGTGCCGAACGAAGGCGAGCTGTTCTACGGCCTGCTGCAGGACGGCAACGACCTGTGGAACGCGACCTTCTTCTGTGGCTCCTGCGCGGTGATCCGACGCACGGCGATCGAGGAGATCGGCGGCATTGCCGTGGAAACGGTCACCGAGGACGCCCACACCGCGCTGCGCATGCATCAGCGCGGCTGGAGTTCGGCCTACATCAACATCCCGCAGGCGGCCGGCCTGGCCACAGAATCGCTGTCCGCCCATATCGGTCAGCGCATTCGCTGGGCACGTGGCATGGCGCAGATCTTCCGGATCGACAATCCGCTGCTCGCCAAGGGCCTGAGCTTCGGCCAACGGCTCTGCTACTCGAACGCGATGGCGCATTTCTTCTACGGCATTCCGCGACTGATCTTCCTGACCAGCCCGCTGGCTTTCCTGATGTTCGGTGCCCAGATCATCAAGGCCGAAGCACTGATGATCGTCGTCTATGCGCTGCCGCATCTGGCGCTCGCCGTGCTGACCAATTCGCGGGTGCAGGGCAAGCATCGCCACTCCTGGTGGGCGGAGGTCTACGAGACCGTGCTGGCCACCTTCATCATCCTGCCGACCACGCTGGCGCTGATCAATCCCAAGCTCGGCAAGTTCAACGTCACCGCCAAGGGCGGCATCGTCGATCGCGACTACTTCGACGGCGACATCGCCAAACCGTATTTCTTTCTCTACCTGCTGAACGTCATCGGCATCGTCATCGGCTGCGTGCGCCTGTTCTTCGCCGATATCGAACTGACCAACACGGTCTGGCTGAACATGGCCTGGGCGACCTACAACCTGATCATTCTCGGTGCCGCATTGAGCGTCGCCAGCGAACGCCGGCAACTGCGCCGCACGGTGAGAGTGGAGGACGAGTTGACTGCCGTGGTACGCAAGCCCGGCAGCCGAAAGGTGGTGCAGACCAAGACCGTCGACATCTCCACCGGCGGTCTGGCCCTGGTGCCGTCGCCCGAGATGAATGATTACGCGATCGGCGATCCGATCGAGGTGGCGCTGGAATCGCCGGGCCGCCGTCTGTGGCTGCCGGGAACGGTGCGCAAGGCCGATCAGGAAATGCTGACCCTGGAGTTCGGCAAGATGACTGTGGCTCAGGAATCGAGCCTGACTCAATCCTTGTTCGGCCGCGCCGACGCCTGGATGGACTGGCGCGATCGTGAAGTCCGCGACAAGCCGCTGAAAGCGATGGCGATGATCTTCCGTATCTCGCTGATTGGTTCATCCAAGTTCTGGCGCTGGGCCGGCCAGCAGACCTTTTCGAGAATCGGCATCGGCAGTCGGCCACCCACCCGTTCTGCAGCGCTGCTGCTGGCGGCCGTGCTGCTCGCCGGTAGTCATGGCGAGACCTGGGCGCAGACAGCGCCACCACCGCCATCGCTGCCGGGCACTGCTGTGGCGACCAACGGCCAGGCGGGCGTGGTCACGGAGCAGAAGCCGATCGTCGATCCGTTTGCGGTCGTCGCGTCGACCAAGCCGGCCTCCGATCGCGCGGTACACGAAACCACCCGAATTCTGAGCTTCGCCGAACTCGGCGTCGGCTTTCCGATGCGGCTGTCGACGGTGTTCGCCCAGGCCAGCGTCGCCGTGCCGCTGCGCCGTGATCAGGTGGTCACCGCTGCCAAGCTGCACCTGAAGTACGCCCATTCGCCGTCGCTGGTCGGCCGCTTCTCGAGCCTCACGGCGCTGGTCAACGACGAGGTCGTCGATACCTTCCTGCTCGATCCGTCGACTGCCGCGCGCGGCGAGCGGGTGATCGACATCAATCCGGCGCTGTTCCTGGAGTTCAACCAGATCCGCTTCGATGGCGTGATGCACTACGTCGACACCGAGCGCGAGTGCGAAGACCCGACGCATACCAGCCTGTGGAGCCTGATCAGCAACCAGTCGACCCTGGAGCTGACCCTGGCCGCGCTGCCGCAGCCGCCGAACCTGTCGCGCCTGCCGCGGCCGTTTTTCGAGCCGAACGATCCGCGCCGTCTGCGGCTGCCGATCGCCTTCGCCGCGCGACCGGGCAGCGATGCGATGACCGCCGCCGCGATCACCGCCAGCTGGTTCGGTGCACTGGCCGATTATCGCGGCGCCGAATTCCCGGTCAGCTACGGCAATGTGCTGCCGCGAGGGCATGCCGTGGTGCTGCGCAGCGGCAAGGATTTCGAAGCCCAGCTCGGGCCGGTACCGAATGGCGTGCAGTTGCGCGTGGTCGCCCATCCGGACGATCCGGGCGCCAAGCTGCTGGTGCTCGAATCCTCTGACGATGCCGGCCTGGTTCGCGCAGCTCAGGCGCTGAGCCTGGGCATGGCTTCGCTCGATGGCGCAGCCGCGCCGATCCTCGAACTGGCGCTACCGCCGGTGCCGCCGCGTGGCACCGCGCCGCGCTGGCTCGATCCGGAATTCCCGGCAACGCTCGGCAAGCTGGCCAGCGGCCCGACCAGCGTTCGTGGCCTGACGCCGGGGCCGATCAGCTACGACTTCCGGCTGCCGCCCGACGTCTGGTTCTATGACGCCGCCGGTGCCGAAATCGATGTCCGTTATCGCTACGCGCCGATCACCGCGCCGGGCGCGACGCTGAGCACCTTGCTCAACGGCGACTTCGTCGCTTCGACGATCCTGGCCAAGGCCGGCGGTGGCGGTGCCTCGACCGGCGACGCTCGAATCGAACCCGATCGTGCCCGGATCAGCATCCCGGCTGGCCGTGTGGTGTCGAACAACCGGCTGAGCTTCCAGTACCAGTTCCGGCGCATTGCCGCGAAGCCCTGCGAATCGTTCCAGGCCGATGCCCTCGGCGGCTCGGTGGACCCTGATTCGACGATCAGTTTCGCCCGGCACGGCCGCTATGCGCGCTGGCCGGATCTCGGTCGCTTCCGCGACGCCGGCCTGCCGTTCTCGCTGCAGTCGGACTTCAGCGAAACGGTGATGCTGCTGCCCGATGCCGTCGATGAAGATGCCTTGTCGGCGGCGCTGATGGTCGCCGGCCATTTCGGTCAGGTCACCGGCACGCCAGCGCTGCGCATCCTCGTCGACACCATCGGCAATGGTGCCAGCCATGGCGATCGCGATGTGCTGATGATCGGCCGCCAGCTGCAGCTCAACATGCCGGAAAGCTGGCTGAACACCTTGCCGCTGGTGCTGACCCCGGACAGCGTCAACCTGAAGCCGGTAGGCGCGGTCGACAGCCTGCAGGCCTGGGCTTCCGGTCGCGACATCGGAGGCGCTCGCGCCTATGCGGGACGCGAGCTGACCGGCAGCAGCGGCGAACTGGGCCTGATCATCGGTGCCGGTTCGCCTTACGGTTCGCAGTCCGCCGTGTGGCTGACCGCCGGCTCGAAGGTGACCCTGCTCAGCGTCGCCGAAACCCTGATCGATCCGGCGCGCCGGCAGTTCGTGGTCGGCGATGTTTCGCTGCTGCGTGGCGGCCAGGTCAGCGGCTACCAGCTCGGCGATCAATGGGGCGTTGGCCACTTGCCGTGGTACCGCGAGTTCCGCAACTGGCTGGCGGCCCGTCCCTGGCTGATGACGCCGCTGGCGCTGGTCTTCGCTGTGCTGGCCACCCTGCTGCTTTATGGGTCCCTGAGCCGGCGTGCGGCGCGACGCCTGAAGGCTGGCGGCGAATGAGATCGATGGTCTCGCGTCGATACCTGCTGAAGGCCGGTGTCGGTCTCGGCTTGTGCTTGAACGTGCCCGTGGCCGGCGCCGTTGCGGCAGAGGCCTGGCCGGCCTGGGAGCAGTTCGCAGTCGGCTACATCCGCGACGACGGCCGAGTCGTCGATTGGACCGACAACGCTCGCAGCACCTCTGAAGGGCAGTCCTATGCGCTGTTCTTCGCGCTGGTGGCCGGCGATCGGCGGCGTTTCGAGCAGGTGCTGGCCTGGACGCGCGACAACCTCGCCAGCGGCGATCTCAAGACCCGTCTGCCGGCCTGGCATTGGGGCCAGACCGGAGAGACCAGCTGGGGTGTCGTCGATCCCAATTCGGCCTCGGATGCCGACCTGTGGATCGCCTACGCGCTGCTGCAGGCCGGTCGGCTATGGAAGCGCGACGACTACAGCGCCGAGGGCCACGCGCTGCTCGGTTTGATCGAAACCCAGGAAGTGCGCCGCGCCGGTCCCTTGACCTTGCTGCTGCCCGGCCCGGTCGGTTTCGAGACCGAGGCCGGCATTCGCGTCAATCCCAGTTATCTGCCGCCGTTCCTGATCAAGTATCTGATCTCGGTGCGGCCGAAAGGTCCCTGGCAGGCGGTGCTCAACAGCTATCTGAAACTGCTGCCGGCGCTGACGCCCGGCGGCCGCATTCCGGACTGGTTCCTGCTCACCGCTGACGGGCCGCGGCTCGATACGGTCAGCGATGGCCGCGGCAGCTATGACGCGATCCGCAACTATCTGTGGGCCGGTTTCGGCGCCGAAAGCGTGCCGGAAACGCGGGCGCTGCTGACTGCGCTCACGCCCTATCTGGCGTTGCTGCGCGGCATCGGCCGGACCCCCGAAGCCTGGTATCCCGATGGCCGCGCGCCGGCCGGCATCGGCCCGCCGGGTTTCGACGCCGCCTTGCTGCCGTTCCTCGCTGCCGCCGGTGCCGGCGAACTCGCCGCCCAGGCCCGCGAGCGTCTGGGCCGGGCCCGGATCGGCGATCTGCTCGGCTCGCCGGCCCGCTATTACGATCAGGTGCTCGCGCTGTTCGGCGAAGGTCACGATCAGAAACGATTCCGCTTTGGCCAAGATGGCCGCCTGGAGCTGCCATGAAGCCGTTGCGCCCGCTGCCCCGATCGTTGCCACGATCACTGATCTGCGTCGTCCCGATGGTCCTCGCTGCAGCCGTCGGCAGCCTGCCGGCGCAGGCGCAAGCCCAGGCCAAGCCCGACGCGGCAGCGGTCAACGCGCTGGCTGAGCAGGGTCGCTACTGGGAAGGACGCGAGCAGTACGGCCGCGCCCGCGAAGCCTGGCAGCGCGTGGTCGATGCCGATCCGGGCAATATCGAAGCGCTGAGCCGCCTGGTCGGCTTGGCGACGCGCGAGAACGACAGTGCCGGCGCCAAGCGCTATCTCGATCGTCTGCGGACGGTCGCACCGGGTTCGGCGGCCTTGAAGCAGGCGGAAGGTCTGGTCGCCGGCGGCAACGGCCCGGGCCGCGCCGGTCAGGGCAGTCCCGATGCCGCTGCCCTGGCGCGTGCCCGCGCCGCCGCTGCGAGCCAGGACTATCCAACTGCGCTCAGCGCCTATCGCGAAGCCTTCGGTGGCGAACCCACCGGCGGCTCGAACGCGATGGAGTACTACCAGACGCTCGGCGCCACCGAGGCCGGCTGGGCACCGGCAGAGCGCTGGCTGCGCAGCAATGCCGCCAACAATCCCAAGGATTCCGCGGCGGCATTGGCGCTGGCGCAGCATCTGACCTATCGAGAAAAGACCCGCCGCGAAGGCATCGACAAGCTCGCCGCGCTGAGCGCCCACCCGATGGTCGGTCCGCAGGCCCGGAAGTCGCAGCGCCAGGCGCTGATCTGGCTCGAAGGCCAGCCCGCCGATGCCGGCCGCTACCGCGCCTGGCTGGCGACCGACGACAAGGACACTGAAATCCGCGCCAAGCTCGATGGCCTGGCCAGCGCCCAGCGCGCCGATGCCGGTGCGGCTTACGGCGCGCGCATCAACGGCCTGTTCAAGCAGGCCGATAGCGGCGACGTCGCCGGTGCCGAAGCCGGCTTCACCAGCATCCTCAAGACCAGCCCCGGCAATGCCGATGCGCTCGGCGGCATGGGCGTGATCCGCCTGCGCCAGCAGCGTTACGAGGAATCGAAGAGCTATCTCGACAAGGCTCGCGCCGCCTCGCCCGCAACGGCTGGCCGCTGGCGCGAGGCGCTGACGTCGGCGAATTTCTGGTCGCGAGTGCAGACCGCCGAAAAGGCGCGGCTGGCCGGCGATTACGCCGCTGCCGACAGCGCCTATGCGTCGGCGCTCGCCGCACCGCCGTCGGAAGTGCCGGATTCGGTGCGTCTCGCCCATGCTGACGTTCTGCTCAATCGCGGCAAGGATCGCGAGGCCGAAGCGATCGCCCGCAGCGCCCTGAAGCGTGATGACCAGAACGCCGATGCGCTGGCGGTGTTGCTGACCGTGCTGAGCCGCAGCGGCCGCGATGCCGAAGCGCTGGAACTGTCGCGCAAGGCGCCCGCCAAACTGCGTCCGCAGGTCGCCACCCTGCGCGGCGAGCAGTTGCGCCGCCGCGCCAAGCAGGCTCGTGATGCTGGGGATCTCGCCGGCAGCGAGCGCCTGCTCAACGACGCGCTGCTCGAACAGCCGGCCAATCCCTGGATCCGTCTCGATCTGTCCGAGGTCTACCGCAAGCAGAACCGTCGCGCCGAAGCCGCGACCCTGCTCGACGGCCTCGCTTCCAGCCACGGTCGCAACCGCGACGTGCGCCTGGCGCAAGCCTATTTCGACGCCGAACAGCAGGACTGGGCCGGCGTGCTCAATCGCCTGGAAAGCTTCACCGCCGCCGAGCGCAGCGCCGACGCCGTCGGCCTGCAGCGTCGCGCCTGGGTGCAGTACCAGCTGGAACGCGCGCGCATCGCGCTGCGTCGCAGCCGGCCGGGCGATGCCCACCGCATCCTCACCGATACCGACATCGCCGCCGGTGGCGATCCCGAACTGCTGTCGGCCCTGGCCAGCGGCTGGGCGGAACTGCAGGACCCGGCGCGTGCGGTTGCTTACATGCGCCGGGCAATGGGCGACAGTCGCGGTGCAACGCCGGCGCTGCGTGCGCAGTACGCCGCGCTGCTGCTCAGCGCCGGCCAGGATGCCGAATTCGAAGTGGTCGCCGCCGATCTCGCCGCGCGCAAGGATCTCGATCCCGCCGGCCAGGCCGCGCTCGATCAGCTGGTGATCGGTTACCGGGTCAAGCTCGCCGATCGCGCCCGCACCGAACACCGTTATCCGGAGGCCTACCTGCAGTTGCGCGACGCCGTGGCCCGCTATCCGGCCAACGTGCAGGTGCAGATGGCGCTGGCGCGGCTGCTGACCGATGCCCGCGACATCGACGCCGCCGCTTCGATCTATCAGAGCCTGGCGCAGCGCGAGCCGGACGACATCGACATCCGCCTTGGTCTGGTCGACACGCTTCTCGCCGGCGATCGCAAGGTGGCGGCGACTCGCGAGATCGATCGCGGTCTGTCGCTCGATGCCGCCAATCCGCGCTGGTGGCGTGCTTCGGGCCGGCTGGCCGAACAGGAGAACCGCAAGGGTGCAGCGCTCAAGGCTTATCGCCGAGCGGAGGAACTGGAACGCGAATCGCCAGCCGAGCAGCCGGCACCGCAACTGGCCTGGATCGATCCACGCCAGCCCGGCGTGAGCTTGCCGGCGCCGGTCGCCGAGCTGCTGGCCGAGACGTCGCCGGATGCCCCCGGTCCGCTGGCACCGCGGGCGACGGGCGTTGCCGCAGCACCGGCCGTGCAGTCGGCGGTAGGCCGCGCCGGTGCGCCAGCCGCGCCCTCAGCCCCCGCCGTGCAGGGCGCGGCCATCGGCCTGCGGCCGAGCAATGCCCTCACCGGCGATGGCGTCGGCCCTTGGCAGGCGGCACAGGTCGGCCAACCGCTGTGGCTGAAGCTCAGCGAACCGGCAGCGCCGAAAGGCAAACCGGGTACCGATGCCGCCGAGGTCTATCCGATCGACCCCGGTCCGATCGCGCGGCTGGAGTCATCGACCAGCGGCTGGGTCGGTGGCGAAACGGCGATCCGTTCGCGCAAGGGCGAGGGTGGTCTGTCGCAGCTGTTCGATCTGGAAACGCCGGTGACGCTGAATCTGCCGGAAACCAGCTTCGGCCAGGCTTCGCTGACCGCAACCCCGGTCTACATCGACAGCGGCACCGCCAGCGGCACGCGTTTGTTGCGGATCGGCGCCGGTGCCTTGGTCGGCGGCACCGAGACCGGCACCCGGGATGCCGGCGGTGTCGCTTTCGGGCTTGGCTACAAGCTTGGCGATTTCCGCGCCGACATCGGCGTGACGCCGATCGGCTTCGAGGTCGAGCGCCTGGTCGGCGGCCTGTCATGGCGCTACAGCCCGGACGATCTGCGCCTCGGCGTCGACGTGTCGCGGCGCGCGGTCAGCGAAAGTCTGCTCGCCTATTCCGGCGCCAAGGACCCGCTGCTCGGTCGCAGCTTCGGCGGCGTGGCGCGCACCGGCGGCCGAGTCGACGTGGCCTACGATACCGGCCGCTTCGGCCTCTACGGCTACGGCGGCTACTACAGCTACGACGGCCGCAATGTCGAAACCAATGCTTCGCTGCTCGGCGGTGCCGGGGTCTTTGGCCGCACCGCGCTGGCCGCCAATCACGGTCTGACCTACGGCCTGAACCTGACCGTGTTCAGCTTCGATGACAACCGCCGCTTCTACACCTTCGGCCACGGCGGCTACTTCAGCCCGCAGCTGTTCACGGCAGTGACGGTGCCGGTGCAATGGGCCGGTGTCGCCGGACCGCTGAGCTGGAACCTGAGCGCCGCGTTCGGCGTGCAGAGCTTCCGCGAGGACGGCGCGCCTTACTACCCCGGCTTCGACGCGCTGCAGGCCGAGCTGGAAAGAGTCGTGGCGCTGGATCCGCAGTCGACCCAGGCCACCGGCTACGCCGCCCAGCGCAGCACCGGCCTCGGCTACACGGCGAAGGCGCTCAGCGAATATCGGATCGCGCCGCGGCTGACCGTCGGCGGCCTGTTCTCGATCGACAACGCCCGCAACTTCCGCGAACTGCAGGCGCACGGCTATCTGCGCTGGTACTTCTCGCCGCAGCCACCGGAAGCCACCGATCCGGCGCCGATCCTGCCGTTCTACCAGTACTGACGCCATGAACAGACTCCATCATCTGCTGCTCGCCGCCGGCTGCGCCTTGCCGGTTTTCGCACACGCTGCCGACGCGCCTGCGCCGCTGATCGGCGCCAGCCCGAACGATGCCGAGCAGCTGCTGAAGACGCTCGAAGACCGGCTCGGCGGCAATCCCTTCGATCCGGTGTCGATGAACAACCTCGCGGTGATCCGGCTCAAGGAAAACAACCCTTATGCCGCCGCCGAACTACTGGCCCGGGCGCATCAGCTCGATCCCGACAACACGGTGATCACCGCCAACAACACAAACCTCGGCAAGTGGATCGAGGCCCGCGCCAAGGCCGAGCGCAAGCCGGCCGAGCCGATCGACGATCCCAGCCAGCCGTTCCCGCCCGAGCCGCCGCCGCTGTGGCCGTCGCGCTGAAATCCGATTCGAGAGCCTTCCGATGAAACCAGCCGTACTGCTGTTCCCGCTGCTCGCAGCGCTTGCCATCGTTGCCGGCTGCACCTCGCAGGTCGATGACATCCAGGTGCCCGATCTGAGCTCGCCGATGGACGAGCTGCCGGTCGGCGTGTTCGTCGGCCGCACCACGTTCCAGTCGACGCCGGCCGAAGTGGCAGGCACTGCCTTGATCGCGCCAGGCGGCCGGATGACGGTGATCGGCGACCAGGGCGAATTTCTCGCTTCGGGGCTTTATCAGACGGTGGGCAGCGGCATCAATGCGCAGCTGCGCTTCCATCTGCCGAACCTGCGCGGTGCCGATGGCCAGCCGCTGACGCCGCCAACGACCGGTGATTTCATCGGCACCTTCATGGCGCAGGACAGTTTCACCGGCACCTACGTGCGCAACGATGGCGAAGCCGGCTCGATGAACTTCGTCTACGACGTTCAGAGCGCCACGCCGGCCGACCTCGCCAACCTGGTCGGCACCTGGGCCACGCCGGATGCCTTCGGCGACAGCATCGTCAGCTTCACCTTCGTCAACGGCGGCGGCTTCAGTGGTCTGGACGCCAACGGCTGCCGTTACATCAACGCCGAAGCCCTGGTCATCGACCCGCGCTACAACCTCTACCGCCTGAATTTCTCGCGCAGCTGCGTCGGCGACGTCAACGCCGTGGTGTTCACCGGCCTGATGACCGTGGTCACCCGCAGCGGCGCCGGCCGCAGCTTCCAGCAGATGATCTTCACCGGCTCGAACAGCTCGGCGGCGGTGTCGTTCCGGTTGACCGGGCAGAACTGACGCAGGTCTCCCCTCTCCCGCAAGGGAGAGGGCTTTCAGACTCAGCGCGCCGTCTGCAACAGCAGACTCATCTCCTCGTCATCGAAGCCCGCCGCACGCCGCGCGGCTTCGTTGATCGGCAGGCGGATGTTCATGCCCTGCTCGGCGAGCAGGCGCTGCGACGTGGTCAAGGGATCGACGCCGCGCTGTGCGCACAGCCAGCGATACCAGCGCGTACCGATCGCGACATGGCCGACTTCTTCGGCGAGGATCACGTCGAGGATCGCGACGGTTTCCGGATCGCCGATTTCGCTGAGCCGGCGGATGATCCCCGGCGTCACATCGAGACCGCGTGCTTCGAGTACGCGCGGCACGCAGCACATCCGTTCGAGCACGTCCTGCGCGGTTTTCTCGGCCGCTTCCCAGAGGCCGTTGTGGGCGGGCATGTCGCCGTAGTCGTAGCCGAGCGAAATCAGCCGTGCGCGCAGCATCGTGTAGTGCCGGGCCTCGTCGCGGGCCACGGAGAGCCAGTCCACGTAGTAGTCGTCCGGCAGGCCACGAAAGCGCCAGGCGGCATCGAGCGCGAGGTTGATCGCGTTGAACTCGATATGGGCGACGGCGTGGATCAGCGCAGCGCGGCCGGCGACGGTGCCGAGACCGCGGGTCGGCACGTCGCGCGGGCGGATCAGCTCGGGCCTGGCCGGGCGGCCCGGAACACGTGGATCGGCGGCATCGGCGGCTGGCTCATCACCCACCGCTTTCGGCACGGCTACCGGCAGCGCGGCAACCAAGGCGCACTTCGCGGTGGGATCCGTCTCGCAAAGCGCTGCGTGCACCGCATCCAGCAGTGCCGCTGGGCTCACTCGCAATCCCACTCGAAGCAACCGATGCTCGGGCTGGCCAGCACGCAGTGATCGCCGGGCTTCAACGCGGCCACGCCCTTGGGGGTGCCGGTGTAGATCACGTCACCCGGCTCCAGCGACCAGCTCTGGCTGAGGATCGCGATCTGCTGCGCGACCGGATAAAGCATCTCGGCCGTCTTGCCGTGCTGGCGCAGCTCGCCGTTGACGTGCAGCGTGAATTCCATCGCCTGCAGATCCTGCTCGAGAAACGGCTTGAAATCGCCGAGCGGCGCGGAGCCGTCGTAGGACTTGGACAGCTCCCAGGGCTTGCCCTTGTTCTTCAAGGTGGTCTGCAGATCGCGCAGGGTCAGATCCAGACCCAGCGTGATGCCGGCAATCGAATCGAGTGCGTCTTCGACGGCGATGTCGCGGCCACCGCCGGTCAGCATCACCACCAGCTCGACTTCGTGATGGGTGTCGCCACGGCCTTTGGGCAACGGGATCGGATCACCGAGCGCGACCACGGCCGACGGCGGCTTCATGAACACCACGCATTCGCCATCTGGCTTGTGGCCAAGGTGAGCGAGCTCCTCGACGTGCTCCGCGTAGTTCTTGCCGATGCAGAAGATGCGGTTGATTTTCATGGTCTGGGTCAGGGGAAAGGGAGTTGTTCAGCGACGATCGAGCGCGTGCTGATCGAGCGCTGCGCGCGGCACGAACTGCAGCGCCTTCAGATGGGTGGCGGCGAGCAGCACCGGTGGCGCCATGCCGGCCTCGAAGGCTTCGAGCCAGCGCAGCGCGCACAGGCACCAGCGGTCACCGTCCTTCAGGCCCGGGAAGTCGTATTCCGGGCGCGGCGTGCTGAGATCGTTGCCGCGCGAGCGCGAGAACGTCAGGAATTCGGTGGTGACCTGGGCGCAGACCAGATGGCGGCCGACGTCCTGCGGGCCGGTGCGGCAGTTGCCGTCGCGATAGAAGCCGGTCATCGGATTGGTGCAGCAGCAGGCCAGCAATTCGCCGAAGACGTTCAGCGCAGGACCGGAAGACGAGGAAGCATCGGCAGCCATGACAGGTTCGCGCGCAGGTGGGGAGACCGATGATAGCGAGCGCTGCGTGATGACTTCATAAATCGACGCCGTGCGGCGATGATGGCGACCCCGACCCAGTCTCGATCCCTGATGAAACCAACCCGTACCGTCAGCCGTGGTGCCATCGACCTCGCCGTCTACGAGCGCGGCGCGGCACCCGGTCGCCAGACCCTCGTACTGGTGCATGGCTACCCGGATTCCGCCCAGGTCTGGACGGCGATTGCGGAACGCCTGGCAGAGCGCTTCCATGTGGTCAGCTATGACGTGCGTGGCGCCGGCGAGTCGAGCGTGCCGAGCCGCATCCGCGATTACCGCATCGCCGAGCTGATGGGCGATCTCGAAGCTGTGATCGATGCCGTGGCACCCGGCGGCCAGGTGCATCTGGCTGCTCACGACTGGGGTTCGATCCAGTGCTGGGAAGGTGTGACCACCGCGCCGCTGAATGCGCGCATCGCGACCTACACCAGCATCAGTGGCCCCAGCCTCGATCACGTTGGCTACTGGCTGCGCGAGCATGCCAAGCCGGGCTGGCGCGGCGAGCAGTTGCTCAAGCAGCTGGCGCGCTCCTGGTACATCGTCGCCTTCCAGCTGCCGGTGCTGGCGCCGACCGCCTGGCGGCTGGCGCTCGGCCGTTACTGGCCGAAGCTCATGAAGCAGATGGAAGGGGCGACCGTCGAAGCCAGCCCGACCCAAGTCAAGGATGGCCGCAACGGCGTCAATCTCTACCGCGCCAACATGCTGCCGCGCCTGTTCAGGCCGCTGCCGCGCTTTGCCACCCTGCCGGTGCAGCTGATCATTCCGACCCGCGATCGCTTCGTCGGCCCCGAGCTGTACGAAGGCCTGTCGCGCTGGGTGAAGGTGCTGCGCCGCCGCGCGATCGATGCCGGCCACTGGCTGCTGCTGAGCCACCCGGACAAGGTCGCCAACTGCATCGCCGAATGGATCGCCGAGCATCCGATCAAGACCGAAAGCGCTGAACCCGCCCCCTCCTCGAACGCCAAGCACGCATGAACATCCTGATCGTCCACGCCCATCCCGAGCCGGCCTCGTTCACCTCGGCAATGAAGAACGCCGCGGTCGCCGATTTCACGGCGGCTGGCCATAGCGTCGTCGTTTCCGATCTCTACGCGATGGGCTTCAACCCGGTGGCGAGTGCGGCGGACTTCGGCACCCGCGGCAATGCCGACTACCTGAACTACGCGCTCGAACAGCGCGGCAACGGCGACGCCGGCACCCTGGCGCCGGATATCGCCACCGAGCTGGCCAAGCTGCTCGCCGCCGATCTGGTGATCTTCAGCTTCCCGCTGTACTGGTTCTCGGTGCCGGCGATTCTCAAGGGCTGGATCGATCGCGTGCTGGTGTCCGGCAAGACCTACGGCGGCCGGCGCATCTACGATCAGGGCGGGCTGAAGGGCAAGCGCGCGCTGCTGGCGCTGACCACCGGCGGCCGCGATTACATGCTCAGCGAAGGCGGCATCCACGGCGACATCGAAGACATCCTCAAGCCGGTACTGCAGGGCACGCTGGCCTATACCGGCATGACCGTGCTGCCCAGCTTCGTCGGCTTCCACGTGCCGTATCTGAAGCAGGAAGAGCGCGCCGCGATCCTGGAAAACTTCCGCGCCCATCTGGCCAGGCTCGACACGCTGACGCCGCTGAGTTTCCCGAAGCTGGCCGACTTCGATGCCCAGATGAAGCCGCTGACCAAGTAGCCCGACGGCAGAAAAGCTGCCCTGTTCTGTGCTCTACCGCACCAAGTTCAACCGCATTTTTTCCGCATGGCTCTGTCCAAGCCATCACTTGAAAATCGAGAGAGTGGTACTGACCCATGCCGGAAACGACCCAGGCAGAGCAGAAAGAAGCAGTAGCGAGTACGGGCATCGACAGCCTGGACGACATTCTTGACGGCGGCTATCGGAAGAACCGCCTGTACCTGATCGAGGGTGTGCCGGGTTCCGGCAAGACCACCCTGGCGCTGCAGTTCCTGCTGGACGGCGCGAGCCGCAACGAGCCGACGCTGTACATCACGCTGTCGGAGTCCGCCGAGGAGCTGGGCGCGATCGCCGAATCGCACGGCTGGTCGCTGGACGGGATCGCCGTGCGCGAACTGGTGCCGTCCGAGGCGGTGCTGCGGCCGGACGATCACTACACGATGTTTCATCCGTCCGAGGTGGAACTCGGCGAAACCACGCGCACCATTCTCGAAGAAGTGGACCGGATCAATCCCAAGCGGGTGGTCTTCGATTCGCTCTCCGAACTGCGCCTGATCGCCGGCAGCCCGCTGCTCTACCGCCGGCAGATTCTTGCCCTCAAGCATTTCTTCGCCGGCCGCAATTGCACGGTGCTGATGCTCGATGACATGACCAGTTCCGATCGCGACCTGCAGGTGCAGAGCATCGCGCACGCGGTGGTACTGCTCGAGCAGGCCAATCCCGATTACGGCGTCGAGCGGCGCCGGTTGCGCGTGGTCAAGTACCGCGGCGTGAACTTCCGTGGCGGCTATCACGACTACGCGATCCGCCAAGGCGGCCTCGTCGTCTTTCCTCGTCTGGTCGCCACCGAACACCGCAAATTGCCGAGCCGGCAGAGGTTGCCGAGCGGGATCGCCGAACTGGATACGCTGCTCGGCGGCGGCGTCGAGCGCGGCACCAGCACCTTGCTGTCCGGCGCGGCAGGTACCGGAAAGTCGTCGGTGGCGGCGCAGTTCGTTTATGCGGCGGCGGAGCGCGGCGAGACTGCGGCGATGTTCATCTTCGACGAGAGCATCGACACCCTGTTGAGCCGCACTTCGGCGCTGCATATCGATCTGCAGAAGCATGTCGACTCCGGGCGCGTCACCATCAAGCCGATCGACCCGGCGGAACTCTCGCCGGGCGAACTCGTTCATGCGATCCGCAAGAGCGTCGATGAGCGCAGCGTTTCGATGATCGTCATCGACAGCCTGAACGGCTATCTGAACGCCATGCCCGGCGAGCGTTTCCTGATGATTCAGCTGCACGAGCTGCTGAGCTTCCTCGGTCACTCCGATGTCGCGACCCTGCTGGTCAGCGCGCATCAGGGGCTGATCGGCAGCAACATGACCTCGCCGGTGGACGTCAGTTATCTGGCCGACGCGGTGATCCTGATGCGCTACTTCGAATCCGAAGGCGAAGTTCGCCAAGCCATTTCGGTGGTCAAGAAACGCGGTGGTGCCCATGAGCGCAGCATCCGCGAATTCCGCATGAACGACGGCAACATCGTGGTGGGCGAACCCCTGAGAAATTTCCGCGGCATCCTGACGGGAGTGCCGATCTATCAGGAGGCGATGGCGCGGATCGAACCTTGATCCGCACGTCATGACTTCCAGCAGCGAATTGCGGGTACTGGTGGTAGGGCCCACCAGCCGGGACGCCCAACTGGTGCGCGCGGTCCTGGCCGAAAACGGTATCGCCAGCGAGTCTTGCGCCTCGCTGGTGGAGCTGTGTTCGGAACTCGAGGCGCGTGGCGCCGGCGCCATCCTGGTGGCCGAGGAGACCCTGAGCCGGGCCGAATGCCTGAGTACCTGGATGCAGGCTCAGCCGACCTGGTCCGATCTGCCGCTGCTGGTCATCGCCAGGCCGGGCGCCGATTCGGCGATCGTCGCCTCGGTGATGGCGCGGCTCGGCAGCGTGGCGATCCTGGAGCGGCCGACGCGCGTGTCGGCTCTGCTCAGTTCGGTGCAGGTGGCCCTGCGCGCCCGCAAGCGCCAGTACCAGATTCGCGATCAGCTGGCCGATCTCGAAAACGCCCGCGCCACGCTGCAGCGCAACGATCATCGCAAGGACGAATTCCTGGCGATCCTGGCCCATGAACTGCGCAATCCGCTGGCGCCGATCAGCAACGCGCTAGAGCTGCTGAAACGCGCCGACAGCAGCGATCCGATGCTGCAGAAGATCGGTCAGATGATGACGCGCCAGGTGGGCAACCTGAATCGGCTGGTCGACGATCTGCTGGAAATCTCGCGGATCACGCGCGACAAGATCGAGCTGAAGAAGGTGACGGTAACGCTCGACAGCATCCTGCAGACCGCCATCGAGGCCAGTCAGCCGCTGCTCGACACTCACCGGCATCAGCTCCATGTCAGCTTGCCGAGCGGCCTGCCGCTGCTGCTGGCCGATCCGCTGCGTCTGTCGCAGGTGTTCGCCAACCTGCTCAACAACGCCGCGAAGTTCACCGAGCCCGGCGGGCAGATCTGGCTGAGCGTCCAGCAGGAGCCGAAAGCGCTGAGCATTTCGGTACGCGACAACGGCATCGGCATCCGGCCGGACATGCAGGCGCGCATCTTCGAACTGTTCGCCCAGGCGGACGAAATCACCAGCCGCTCGCAGGGCGGTCTCGGCATCGGCCTGATGCTGGTCCGGCGTCTGGTCGAACTGCACGGCGGCACCGTCAAGGTGATCAGCGAAGGGCCGGGCCAGGGCAGCGAGTTCATCGTGCGCCTGCCACTGACCGGCAATCTGACGCAGACGGTCAGCGCGCCATTGGCCAAGCCTTCATCGCCGGCCGGACTGGGCCAGCAGCGGATCCTCGTCGTCGACGACAACCTCGATGCCGCGTCGTCCCTGTGCCAGCTGCTGGAACTCTGGGGTGCTGAAACGCAGGTGGCCGGCAGCGGTCAGGAAGCGCTCGACATCCTTGGCGATTTCCGACCCGACGTGGCGATCCTCGATATCGGCATGCAGGGAATGGACGGCCTGGAACTGGCCGGGCGGATCCGGGCGCGGCCCGAGTTGAGCGGCCTGTTCCTGATCGCGCTGACCGGCTGGGGACAGGAGGAAGACATCCGCCGGACCCTGAAATCCGGCTTCGATCGTCACCTGGTCAAGCCGGTCAACCTTGAACTTCTGCAGACTTTGCTGCGCGAGCACCCGCGTCCGCCGTAAGGCCGTGCGGGGCTTCGGCGCCAGAAAGCCTCAGGGCGTTCGGGCGGCGCGACGGTCGTCGAGCCCGAGCCACTTCGAGATCAGCGTATCGACGCTGACCTCGCCCGGTCCGGCCATGATCAGCCAGCCGAAGATCAGGATGTAGATCACTTCGTCGAGCTCGAAGAAGCTGTCGACATCGGTGACGTCCTTGATGACGACGAAGGCGATGGCGACCACCATGTTGATCAACATCGGGATCGATACCAGGCGAGTCAGCAGCCCGAGCATGATCAGGCCGCCGCCGAGGAACTCGGTCCAGGCCGACAGTCCCGCACTGAACGCTGGAAACGGCAGACCCCAGCTGACGAAGCGCTCGGTGAAACCATCGAGGTTGTGGAGTTTTGCCCAGCCGGTCTCCAGCCAGAAATATCCAAAGCCCAGACGCATGGCCAGCGGAGCAAGCCAGTCCAGACGATCGGTCAGCTTGAGTAGAGTCTCTGAGATATCGGCGACGAAAGTACGCATGGTCTTGTCCAGTGGGCTTGCTTGAGTGCTTGCATCCTGGGCGCGTCACTGCCAGCCCGCTATGTCAGGGCGTCCGAGGTTTGCGGCCGATGCGCCTTCTCAATGCGCCAGCTTTCGCAGAGGCAGCAAATCGGATCAGGGACGAGACGACATGAATGCGGAACGCTAGGCCGCAGTTCGTGCAGCGACGGGCCGGCACGATACTCCGGCATCAGTGATTCACCGACAGTTCGAAGTGCAGCAGAACAGTCTCTCGAGTTCCGGCGTCTGGAATACGAAAGGCTACGTATAGAGATGCGTCCCGTCAGCTACATCCACCATCTGGTCACCCTCTGGTGAGCGCCGATCGGGAGCGTCGCAGTTCATTCCTTAACAAATCCAGCAACTCTTTCGAGGAGATACACCATGAACACCGTCAAGATGACCAGCATCGCTCTCGCCACCGCCGCCGCCGGCCTGTTCAGCACCGTCGCCATCAATGTCGCGTATGCCGCTGACGCCGCTGGCGTGAAGTGCGAACACGCCTCGTCCTGCAAGGGTCAGGGCGCCTGCAAGCAGGCCTCCAATTCCTGCAAGGGCCAGAACGCCTGCAAGGGCCAGGGCTTCACCGAAGTGAAGAGCGCCGCCGACTGCACGAAGGCGCAGGCTGACGCCAAGAAGAGCTAAAAACGCTCTTGTGATCCGCGGCTCGGCCAAGGGCCGGGCTGCGGATCTTTGGATTCCTGCTCATGGCGACAAACGCATCAACGACTCCATTGGCGCCGCTCGGCTTCGGGCTGGGTTTGCGCGTCCAGCATTACGAAGAAATTCTCGAGAGTGATCCGGCCATCGACTGGCTCGAGATTCTTTCCGAGAACTATCTGATTCCTGGCGGGCGACCGTTGCACTATCTCGCCCGCTTTCGTGAGCGCTATCCACTGGTCATGCATGGCGTTTCCTTGTCGATCGGGAGCACCGATCCGCTCGATCGCAGCTATCTGAAACAGCTGAAGGCACTGGCCGATCTTGTCCAGCCGGCGTGGATCTCCGATCACCTGTGCTGGACCGGTGTTGCGGGCAACAATCTGCATGACTTGATGCCGCTGCCCTATACGGAAGAAGCGATCAAGCACGTCGCCGATCGCGTGCAGCAAGTGCAGGACGCACTGGGCCGCCGCATCCTGCTGGAGAACGTTTCCAGCTACGTCACCTACAGCCATTCGACGATGCCGGAATGGGAGTTTCTCACCGCCGTTGCCGAAGCGGCCGACAGTCTGATCCTGCTCGACATCAACAACATCTATGTCAGTGGACACAACCATGGCTTCGATCCCCGACGCTATCTGGATAGCGTGCCGCCGGACCGGGTCCAGCAATTCCATCTGGCCGGCCACGACTATCAGGGCGCGTTGATCATCGATACCCACGATGCGCCCGTGCCGGAGCCGGTCTGGGATCTGTACGCGCACGCGGTCCGCCGTTTCGGCGCCGTGTCGACGATGATCGAACGCGACGACAAGATCCCTCCGCTGGCCGAATTGCTCGCCGAACTCGACCGGGCCCGCGAGATCGCGCAGCCGATCCTGAAAGTGGCATGAGCGGGCTTGCGCAACTGCAACACGATTTCAGCGCTTACCTGCTGCGCGACGATGCCAGCATCTGCAGCCTGATCGTCGGCGATCGAACGGCAGCGCTGGAGCAGCGCGTCAACGTCTATCGAGATGGCTATCGACTGCGCCTGATCGAAGTGCTCACCGGCGATTTTCCGGGGCTGCTGCATCTGCTCGGCGCTGCCGATTTCGATGCGCTGTGCCGCGACTACATCGATGCGCATCCCTCTACCCACTTCAATATCCGCTGGTTCGGCGGCCGCCTGCCTGATTTTCTGTCCGGCAGTCCATGCGGGTCGCAACGCCCGGCGGTTGTGGAAATGGCGGTGCTCGAATGGACGCTGACCCTGGCCTTCGATGCGGTCGACGAAGTCAGCGTGACCATGGCCGACGCCGCAGCGCTGACGGCGGAACAATGGCCGGGCATGAAGCTGCGCATGGCGGCAGCGGTCCAGCGGCGGCAGTTCGTCGCCAACGTCGGCGCCATTCGCCGGGCGATCGATCGGGAAGAGACGCCGCCTGCCGTCGAGACTTTCGACGCCCATCGGCAATGGGTGGTCTGGCGGCTGGACCGGGGTGTCTACCAACGCCAGATGGATGCCGACGAGGCAGCGGCTTTCGATGGCGCGGCGGCAGGCGCCAGCTTTGCCGAGATTTGCGCCATCCTCTGCGAATGGCACGCCGAGGAGCGCGTGGCGATCCAGGCTGCGGGCTTCCTCAAGCTGTGGATCGAGCAGCAGTGGATCGCCGAACTGATCGTTGATCTGATCACCGATCACGATGCGCGCTGATCGCCGCGGCACCTGGGGTGCAGCGCTGATGATCGTCGCGGGCTTGTTCGGTTTACCCGCGCACGCTGCCGGCGACGGCATTCCGTGGCGCAACTGGTCGGACGATCTGTTCGCCCAGTCGCAGCGCGAGCACAAGCTGGTGCTGCTCGATCTCGAAGCCGTCTGGTGCCACTGGTGCCATGTGATGGACCAGCAGACTTATCGGGACGCCGCGGTCATCAAGCTGCTGCGCGAGCGCTACATCACGGTCAAGGTCGATCAGGATTCGCGGCCGGACCTGTCCAATCGCTACGAGGATTACGGCTGGCCGGCGACGATCATCTACGCGCCGGATGGCCGCGAACTGGTCAAGCGCTCCGGCTATATCCCGCCCGCGGGCATGGTGTCGCTATTGCAGGCGGTGATCGACGATCCGACGCCGGGGCCATCGATCACGCCCGAGGTGAAGCCCGATTTCAGCGCCGCCGTGATCGCGTCGTCGCTGCGCGGCACGCTCGAGAAGCTGGTCGTCGAGCAATACGATGCCGAGCACGGCGGCTGGGGTTTCTCGCAGAAATTTCTCGATGCCGACTCGGTCGAGTATTGCCTGCAGCAGTCTCGCCGCGGCGATGCCGATGCCACCCGGATGGCGCGGCAGACTCTGGATGCGCAACGGAAGCTGCTCGATCCGGTCTGGGGCGGCGTCTATCAATACTCGACCGGCGGTGACTGGCTGACGCCGCACTTCGAAAAGATCATGTCGATGCAGGCCAATAACCTGCGCATCTACGCGCTGGCCTGGGCACAGTTTCACGATCCTGCCGATCTGAAGGCGGCCCAGGCCATTCGCGACTATCTCGCCCGCTTCCTGACCCGGGCCGATGGCGCCTTCCTGACCAGCCAGGATGCCGATGTCGTGCCCGGCGAGCATGCGGCCGACTACTTCGCACTGGCCGATGCCGCGCGGCGCGCCCGTGGCGTTCCCGCCGTCGACAGCCACGTTTACGCCCGCGAGAACGGCTGGGCGATCGAGGCGCTGGCAATGCTCCACGCCGCCAGCGGCGAGCCAGGCGATCTGCAGGCGGCGATCAAGGCGGCAGGCGTTATCGTCGAGCAACGCAGCCTGCCCGGCGGTGGCTTCCGCCATGACCAGCACGATCCCGCAGGCCCTTATCTCGGCGACACGCTGGCGATGGGCCAGGCCTTTCTGGCGCTCTACTCGGCGAGCGGCGATCGCCGCTGGCTGGCACGCGCGCAGTCGGCCGCGCAGTTCATCGACGCTCATTTCGCCGGCCACCGCCAACCCGGTTATCGCACTGCCGCCAGTCGCAAGGGCGCCGCGCCAGCCCAGCCGCTGCGCGACGAGAATGTCCGCATGGCCCGTTTCGCCAATCGGCTGTTCCGCTACACCGGCGATGCCCGGTATCAGCAGTCGGCACAGCGCGCGATGCGTTTCATCGCGGCGCCGGAGATCGCGCGGCGCTTCCCGGCAGCAGGCGCCTTGCTGGCCAGCGACGAACTGTCCCGCGAGCCTCTGCACTTCACCGTGGTCGGCAACAAGGATGACGCGGTGGCCGCTGCGCTGTTCGCCACTGCCGCCGCCTTTCCATCGGCCTATACGCGTACCGAATGGTGGGATCGTCGGGAAGGCTCGCTGGCCAACAGCGATGTCCAGTACCCCAGGTTTCCGAAGGCCGCGGCCTACATCTGCACCGAGCGCAGCTGCTCGCTGCCGATCTTCGAGCCCCCGGCATTTTCGATACGTCTGGCGACGCTGGCGCACGCGCCCTGAACGCCAGCCTTCGATCGGCCCTGGCTTGGTGACAAGATCGCGATCTCTGAACCTTGAAGCGGTGAGATCAGCATGTTTCGAGTCGGCATCGACCTCGGCGGCACCAAGATCGAAGGCATCGTGCTGCGCGGTGCGGCCGAGGTCGTCGCCCGGCAGCGGATCGCGACGCCGGGTGGCGATTACGCGGCGACGGTCGCGGCTGTTGCGGCATTGGTTTCCGCGCTCGAACGCGAAGTCGGGGTGCACGAGTTGCCGGTCGGCATCGGTCATCCGGGCGCGATCTCGCCGTTCACCGGGCTGATCAAGAACGCCAATTCCACCTGCCTCAACGATCGGCCGCTGAAGGCCGATCTCGAAGCCGCGCTCGGCCGCGAAGCGCGGATGGCTAACGATGCCGACTGCCTGGCCTTGAGCGAATCGCAGGCCGATGGTGCCGCGGCCGGCGCGGCTTGCGTGTTCGCGGTGATCCTCGGCACCGGCGTCGGCGGCGGCATCGTCATCGATGGCAAGCTCCGCGCCGGCCCGAATGCGATCGCCGGTGAATGGGGCCACAACCCGCTGCCCTGGCCGCGTGCGGACTGGCATGAAGTGCCGGGCCCGCTGGGCTGGGATGGCCGCCACGGATCGATCGAGGACTGGTGCAGCGGCGTGGCGCTGGCGCGCGATCATCTCGAGGTCAGCGGCGAGAATCTGCGTGGCGAGGAAGTCGTCGCGCGTGCCGAAGCAGGCAATGCCACTGGTATTGCGACCCTCGCCCGTTACGAGGATCGTCTGGCCCGCGCATTGGCCAGCGTCATCAACCTGCTGGACCCGGACGTGATCGTGCTCGGTGGCGGCTTGTCGAGAGTCGCGCGGCTGTACCAGACCGTGCCGCAGCTATGGCGCGCCTGGGTGTTCAGCGATCAGGTGGCGACTCGATTGTTGCCGGCCACGCACGGCGACAGCAGCGGCGTGCGCGGTGCGGCCTGGTTATGGCCGCTGGCCGAGCCGGATCAGACGCGCAATCCGCGCACGTAGTCGCCCATCTCGCGGATCGCCTGATCGGCTTCCGGCATCCAGCCGGCCATCGCCTGCCAGACGTGCCAGAGCTTCGGCCTTACGCTGAGCAGCACCTGCACGCCGGCCTTGCGGGCGGCGGCGGTCAGGCGGGTGGAATCGTCGAGCAGCAGTTCGTCGTCGCCGACCTGGATCAGCATCGGCGGCAAGCCGGCCAGATCGGCGAACAGTGGCGACAGCAGCGGATCGGCGAGCTTGCGGCCGGCGGCAAAGGTTTCGGCCGCCTTGCTGATGCCCAGCACCGTGAGGATGCGGTCGCGCTCGGCGCGTGAGCCCATCGATTTGCCGCTGGAGCTCATGTCGGTCCATGGCGACAGCAGCACCAGCCCGGCCGGCAGCGCCATGCCGGCGTCGCGCAGGGCGATGGCGGTGACCAGCGCCAGATTGCCGCCGGCCGAATCACCGGCGATGACGATGCGCTCGGCCGGGATGCCTTCGGCGAGCAGTTCCTGATAGCCGGCCACGGCGTCTTCGAGCGCAGCCGGGTAGGGATGTTCCGGCGCCAGGCGGTAATCGATGGCCACCACTTCGCAGCCGGCCGCCTTGGCGAAATGCGCGAGCAGGCCGCGATGAGTGCGCGTCGAACCACCGAGGTAGGCGCCGCCATGCAGGTAGTAGATGACCTGATCGCCGGAGTCGCCGCTCGGCGTCAGACGGTCGGCCGGGCGGCCGGCGAGGGTCGTCGCTTCGATGCGAGTGCCGCGCGGCACATGGGTGATCAACCTGGCGATGCGCTCCAACTGCGGCCGCATCTCATGGGCAGGCTTGGCCAGCACCGGCTGCAGCAGGAACTGGGAAACGGGGCCGAACAGGCGGGCGCGGAGACTCAAGCTTGAGGTCATCGGGTACGGAAGACGGTGGCGCCGGGCGGGTGCCGGGCGGCGAAGGGTAGCCGATCGATGTGACCGATGGACATGGGTGCGCTGGTTCTCGAAACCGTCCGCAGGAACCGCCGCGCAACGGAAATGTCCCATCCGGGCCGTTATGATGGCTGACGCTGCTGCCTGTGGTTCCCTCGGGTCAGCACTGGTTCACTACCCGGAATGCCCCCTATGTCGTTTTCCCGCCTGTCTCTGCCCAGCCTGCGCCATCTGCTGCGCGCCGCTCTGATCGTTGCCGCCGGTGCCGCGATCGTCGGCTGCAAGGAAGGCCGCGATGCCTATGCGATCACCGATAGCGGCTCGCTGATCAAGTTCCAGACCGACAAGCCGGAATCGCTCGACAACACGATGACGATCACGGGCCTCGCCGATGGCGAATCGATCCTGCAGATCGATTTCCGAGCCGAGACGGAAGTGCTGTATGGCCTGACCAGCAACAACCGGATCGCCACCATCGACACGGGCACTGGCGCCGCGACCCTGGTCAGCGCCACGCCATTCTTGCCAGCGGGGGCAACGCTGAACCAGCCCGTGATGGACATCAATCCGGCGCAGGATTTCATCCGCATCATCGATTACCAGCCGGGCAATAGCGGGATCGACACCAACATCCTGCGCGTCGATCCCCTGAGCGGTGCGCTGCTGCAGAGCGATGGCACCTTGCTGCGCTTCAACGACAGCGACACCAACGACGGCGAAGTGGTGCAGCTGGCCGCGATCGCCCACACCAACAACGATCAGGACGCGACGACAACGACGCTCTACGGCCTGGAATTCAACACCCAGAGCCTGGTGCGCATCACCAACGCCGGCGTGCTGACCACGGTCGGCGTGCTCGATCGCGGCTTCGTTGCGGTCGCCGGTTTCGACGTCGTCCGCGAGCGCGGCAACAAGCCGGAAGACATCGGCACCGCCTATGTCGCCATCGCCGAGCGCAACAACACCTCGCGCTTCTACGAGATCAATCTCACCGACGGCAACACCTCCGGCACCGGCAGCGGCACCAATGGCAGCGAGATCGGCAGCGGCCTGCAGATCCGCTCGCTGGCGGTCTCGCCGAAGCCGCCGAAGCGCAACGGCCTGGGTAATTGATCGGCGGATGAATCCGGGCTGCACCCCGAAAAGGCCCGCTGCTTGCGGGCCTTTTCCGTTGAGATTGCAGGCCCGCGCATCGCAGCTCCGCTAGCCCGGCGCTAACATCGCGCATCCCTTTCAGATTCCCTGACTTCCGGAGCGCATGAGCACTGTCCGTTATTGGGTTCGCTGTGAACCGCTGGCCCACCGTTACCGGATCAGCGGCGAATTCACCGTCGTCAGCGCGCCGATCCTGCGGCTGCCGTCGTGGATACGCGGCAGCTACCTGGTCCGCGATTTCGCCAAGCACGTGCAGGGCCTCGCCGTGTTCGCCGACGACGTGCCGGTGGCGATCACCCGGCTCGACAAGCGCAGTTTCCGGGTCGAAGGGCAGGGCCGCATCCGTCTCGAATACGCGGTGCATGCGCTCGATCCTTCGGTGCGCAAGGCCTGGCTCGATACCCGGCGCGGCTTCTTCAACGGCAGCTCGCTGTTCTACTGCCCGGCCGGTTTCGAGCGCAGCCGCTACGAGATCGTCGTCGAGCGTCCGGACGTGGCGATCGCGCCGAACTGGCAACTGGCGACGGCGCTGTCTGCGGTTGCCATCGATGCCGATGGTTTCGGTGAATACGCGGCGGCCGACTACGAAACGCTGATCGACTGCCCGGTCGAGATGGCTGCGTTCCAGCAGGTGGCCTTCGATGTCGACGGCGTCCCGCACAGCCTGATCCTGTCCGGCCGCTGCGAGCCCGATCTGCCGCGCCTTGCCGCCGACATCACCCGCATCTGCCACGTGCAGCGCGAGCTGTTCGGCCAGCAGCCGGCGATGGACAAATACCTGTTCCTGACCCAGGTCACCGGCAACGGTTACGGCGGCCTCGAACATCGCACGTCGACGGCGCTGGTCACCGCGCGCGATGCGCTGCCACGTCCGGGCATGTCCGGCCTGCGCAAGGGCTATCGCGGCTTTCTCGGCCTGGTCAGCCACGAGTATTTCCATCTCTGGAACGTCAAGCGGATCACAGCCGCGCGCTTCGCCGACAACGATCTCAGCGCCGAGGCCTACAGCGAAGATCTCTGGGCCTATGAAGGCGTGACGTCGTACTACGACGATCTGATGCTGCTCCGCGCCGGGCTGATCGATGCGCCGGTCTATCTCGATCTGGTCGCCGAAGCGGCAACCCGTCTGGCGCGCACGCCGGGCCGCTTCGTGCAGACCCTGGCCGATGCCAGCTTCGAGGCCTGGATCAAGTACTACCAGCCGGACGAGCAGACGCCGAACGCGGCGGTGAACTACTACGTCAAGGGTGCGCTGGTCACGCTCTGTCTGGACCTGTGGCTGCGCCGCCATTCCAGCGTGACCCTGGACGAGGTGATGCGCACGCTCTGGCAGCGCTACGGCAGCCGCGATGTCGGCGTGCCGGAAGGCGGGCTGGAAGCGGTCGCCGCCGAAATTTCCGGCCTCAATCTCGATCTGCCGCTCGACGCCTGGCTGCGCTCGACCACCGAGCTGCCGATGGCAGAACTGCTCGCCGAGTTCGGCGTCACCGCGATCCTGCGCAATAGCAGCGGCGCCAGCGATGAAGGCGGGCGCAGCGAATCGAAGCACACGCCGCCGGTCACGCTGGGTTTGAACCTGCGGGCTGGCGAAACGACGGTCGCCACGGTGTTCAGCGGTGGCGCGGCCGAAGGCGCGGGACTCGCGGCCGGTGATCAGCTGCTGGCGATCGATGGCCTCAAACTCACCGCCGGCAACTGGGCCAATCGCATGGAAACCCTGCGGCCCGGCGTGACGGTGACCCTGGCCTTCTTCCGCGGCGACGAGCTGCTGAGCGCGGCGATCACGCCGATCGCGCCAGCGCCCGATACCTGGACCCTGGCCCTCGCCGACGTTGCCGGCGAAGTGCTGACGCGTCGGCAAGCGTGGCTGGGCGTCTGATGCCTACCGGCAGCTGCCTGTGCGGCGGCATCCGGTTCCGTATCGACGCCGTGCTGGCACCGATCCAGGTCTGCCATTGCTCGCAATGCCGCAAGGCCCAGGGCGGGCCCTTCGCGACCAATACGCCGGTGTCGGAAGCGGCATTCCAGTTGCTTGCCGGCGCCGAACTGCTGACCTCGTTCGAGTCCTCACCAGGCAAGCAGCGCTTCTTCTGTCGCCGCTGCGGCTCGCCGATCTACAGCAGCAAGGCCAGCTTGCCGGGCGTGCTGCGGATCAGGGCCGGCTTGCTCGACGAACCGCTGTCCGTGGCCATCGCAGCTCACTTCCACACGGGCTCGAAAGCAGGCTGGTGGCCGATCACTGACGAGCTGCCGCAGTCATGAGCACGCGTTCCGGCGATTTGATCCGCATTTCTGACCCAGCTTCGATCCATGCTTGAACTGATCCTCAAATTTCTCGCCGCCTACCTGCTCGGCGGCGTCATGGGCGGCGACGTGATGCGCCGCCTCGCCGGCGGTGCCGATCTGCGCGGCAGCGGTTCCGGCAATGTCGGTGCGACCAATGCGCTGCGCACCCGGGGGGCGAAATTCGCGCTCGGCGTGCTGGCGATCGACATCGGCAAGGGCGTGCTCGCGGCACTGGTGCTGCCGCTGATTCCGCTGCCCGGCGCTGACCCGGCGCTGAGCCTGGCAATTCCATACGCCTGTGGCCTGTGTGCGGCGCTCGGCCATTGCTATCCGGTGTTCCAGAATTTCAAGGGCGGCAAGGGCGTGGCGACCTTGGCCGGCGTGTTCGGCGCGCTGCTGCCGGCAGCCTTGCCGTGGCTGATCCTGGCCTTCGCGCTGGTGGTGATGCTGAGCGGTTACGTCAGCCTCGCGTCGATCGCTGGCGGCACCGCTGCGCTGCTGTACGTGAGCTGCTTCGGCAGCGGCTTCTGGTCGCTGGCCGGCGGCTTCACGGCGGCGATGCTGGCGCTGATCCTGTTCAAGCATCGCGAGAATATCGGCCGCCTGTTCGCCGGCACCGAGTCGCGCTTCGAGAAGGCACGCGTGCTCGGCAAGCTGTTCGATCGCGCCCCGCGCGCATGACCCGCGCGCTCGATGACGCAGCGCTGCTGCCGCTGGCTGATGCCTTGGCAGCCGGCGACTGGGTGTCCGGCGAAGCACTGGCGGCAACCGCCGGCGTCAGCCGCGCCGCACTCGCCAAGCGCATCGCCCAGATCGAAGCCTGGGGGCTCGATATCGAAGCGCGGCCCGGTCTCGGCTATCGGCTGACCGCGCCGCTGGAACGGCTCGATGCCGCCGCGATTCGCGTCGGTCTGTCGCCGGCATCGGCCGCGCGGCTGGCTGGGCTCGACGTCGCCTTGCGCGTCGATTCGACCAACCAGCGCCTGATCGAAGCCGCTTCCGCCAACGATCCGCAGGCGCTGTTCGCCGAAGCGCAGACCGCCGGCCGCGGTCGCCGCGGCCGTGACTGGCGCTCGCCGTTCGGCGCCAACCTGTACCTGTCGCTGGCCTGGAGCTTCGCCGGCTGGCCACCGAAGCTCGGCACCCTGCCGCTCGCGGTTGGCGTGGCCACGGCGCGCGCGCTGGCGGCGTCCGGCCTGTCCAGCGTGCAACTCAAATGGCCGAACGATCTGCGCATCGGCGACGCGAAACTCGGCGGCATCCTGATCGAAAGCCGCAGCGAGATCGGCGGCGCCTGCCGGGTGATCATCGGCCTGGGCCTCAATGTCGCAATGACCGCCGGGCAGGGTGCGCATCTCGAACAGGCCTGGACTTCGGTGCACGCAACACAGCTCGCCGTCGGCCGGCCGACGGCTACGAGGAATGCGCTGGCAACCGCCGTGCTCGACAGCCTGCTCGCCGCGCTCGCGCAGTTCGAGCAGGACGGCTTCGCCAGCTTCCTCGCCGACTGGAATCGCCTCGATCTCGCTGCCGGCCGCGCGGTGCGCATCGAAGGTGCGACCACGCTCGAAGGCCACGCCTGCGGCATCGATCCGGATGGCGCGCTGATCGTCGAAAGTGCGGACGGTCAACGCCATCATGTCCACGCCGGCGAAGTCAGCCTGCGGCTGCCGGCCGCCGCCGCATGAGCGACGCTGCCACACGGCTGTTGATCGACGTCGGCAACAGCCGGCTGAAATGGGCGCTGGCTGATGATCACGCGATGCTCGTGTCGGCGCAGGCGCTGGCGCATGGTGGCGATCCGGCATCGGTGGTCGAGTTGCTGACCTTGGCAGCCGATATTCGCGAGGCCTGGATCGCCAACGTCACCGGCGAGGCGCACGGCGAGCGCTTGGCAGCGGCGCTGGCAGTGCGCCATCACCTGCGCCCGCGTTTTGCGAAGCCGATCGACGGTCTGCAAGGCTTGCGGATCGCTTACGAAGATCCATCCCGCCTTGGCGTCGATCGCTGGCTGGCGCTGCTCGCGGCCTGGTCGCGAGACCGGGCCGCGGCCTGTGTGGTCAGTGCCGGTACCGCGCTGACTTTCGATGCCGTCGACGATCGCGGCCAGCACCTCGGCGGCATCATCGCCTCCGGCCTGACCACCGCGCAGCAGGCGGTACTCGGCGCAACGCGCTTCGCCGCCGCCGGCCCCGAGTTCCAGTACACCGCAGGCCTCGGCAGCGATACCGAAGCCTGCGTGCGCCAGGGCGCGCTGCATGCCTGCGTGGGCTTGGTCGAACGGCTGACTGCCCGCTACGGCGGCCAGCGCCGCTATCTCACCGGCGGCGATGCCGAGACCTTGCGCCCTTACCTGGCCGGTGACTGGATCGTGGTGCCGGATCTGGTGCTCGAAGGCTTGCAGCAGATGCCGGCCTGAGGGCGGCGCTCAGTTCTTGATGCCGAGACGGTCCGACAGCACGGTGAGGAACAGTTCGATCTGCGACAGCTCGCGCTTGTAGATGCGCACTTCGTCGAGCGCGCCAGCCAGCGGGTACTGATAGACGCCCTGTCCGAATATCGGTGCCTGGGCACCGAGATAGATCGGTTCGTCGATGGCGTTGAAGTAGTCGAAGCGGCCGTCGTCGATGGTCTGCTTGAGCAGGCCATCGACATACAGCCGGTCACGGTTAGGTGTCTGGCTGTGGGTGTAGGCGACGTGCATCCACTTGCCGAGCTGGGGCGTGATCGGGCTGGCCAGGTTGGCGCCGGCGCCGTAGTCGATGAAGCCGGCATTGCCGGTGGTCGGGCTGGTGGCGCCGATGTAGCTGAAGAAGCCAGTGCGGTCATGACGCTTGGCCACGGCTATCTGGGTGGCGTAGGGCACGAACTGGGCAAAGGCATTCTCGCCGGCGAATGAATCCAGCCGTACCCAGTAACTGATCGTGAAGTTGTTGCCCAGGGCTGCCGCCAGGGGCAGGCTGTTCGGCACGAAGATGTATCCCAGATTCTGATAGCCACCAAACTTCGCGCTCTGGCCGAGCACACCCTTGTCCAGCGAAACACTGCCAGTGACAACTCCGTTGATGCCGCCCGTCGAGCAGTCGGCGGTGAGGCTCGTGTCGAAGCAGTAGTGGGCGATCAGGCCGCGCGTCGGGCCTGCGGCAGTTGCCTGTCCGGCGACGAGCAGGGTGCCGGCCAGCACGGTCAGCACGCGGCGAGAGAGTGAGAAGTGGATGTTCATTTCGAGGCTCCATTAGTTGATTCAGGTGATGCCGTCCCGAATCTCCGGCGACAGGTCGGGGGCTTTCAAGCGGCCGACGCAGCCTCATCTCACGCGCACCCGAAGTCCTCACGCAGTCCCAACGAAATGCCAACGGATTTCCATCGAGCCCCAAAAATCAGGGTCAGATACGAATTTCTATGGCGCCCGCTCAAGGTAACGGGCCGCAACCCACCGGCTTCAGCACACGCACCGTAGAGGCGGGATTCAAGGCCAGCTTGAGCAGCGGCCGACGCGGCCGGGCCAGTAGTTCGCCGCCGCAGTTCGGGCAGCGGCCGTGCAGCACCTCGGTCGCGCAGCTGTCGCAGAACGTGCATTCGAACGAGCAGATGCGTGCCTGATCGGAATCCGGCGGCAGGTCGCGGTCGCAGCATTCGCAGTTCGGTCTGAGTTCGAGCATGGCGATATCTCCTTGAAGGGCGCTCCCGCAGGTTCGTGCACGAGGGCGGCGCGCTAGCATCCATCCTGTTCCCCCAACGCGCCACCCTCAGGAGATACAACCATGACCGCCCAGCAAACCGTCGAAGCCTTCATCGCCAACTGGCCCAAGGCCGACCGCTTCTATCCCTGCGTCCGCGAATACTTCACGGCCGATTGCCTGTACGAAAACATCGGCGTATCGAAGACCACCGGGCCGGAAGAAGCGATCGCCTGGTTCACGATGATGAGCACGCAGCTGCCGTTCGTCTCGATCGATGTCGACATGCTGGCGATCGCCGCCGTCGGCGACACCGTGCTGACCGAACGCATCGATTACCTCAAGGACAAGGACGGCAACACGCTGCTGACGATCCCGCTGATGGGCATCTTCAAGCTGCGCGACGGCAAGATCTGCGAGTGGCGCGACTACTTCGATACCACGCCCTTCAAAGGCTGATGAAGGGCTGACCCCTGGTATCGCTCGACTGCTCATTCGGGTGGGGGGCGATATGCAACTGCGCGCTAAGGTGATCCGTACAGAAGATCAGCCTAGATAGAACCGTGGCCATCACGGCGTCCAAGAGCGAGGAGAGAACGCATGAGTCAGGTCCAGTCCGCAGCGAAGCAGGTGGATGCAGTGGTAGTCGGCGCCGGGTTTGCCGGCATGTACGGCATCCAGCGCCTGCGCGAGAAAGGCCTGAAGGTGCAGGGCTTCGAAGCCGGGCACAGCGTTGGCGGCACCTGGTACTGGAATCGTTATCCAGGCGCCAGAGTCGACAGCCAGGCCTACATCTACCAGTACTGGTTCTCCGACGAGCTGATCAAGGAATGGGACTGGAGCGAGCGCTTTCCAGCCCAGCCGGAGACCGAGAAGTACCTGAACCATGTCGCCGACAAGTTCGAGATCCGCAAGGATTTCCAGTTCGAGACCAAGGTCGAGGCCGCGAAGTGGGATGACGGCGCCAAGCGCTGGACGGTGACCACCGACAAGGGCGATGTAGTCAGCGCCCAGTTCCTGCTGATGAGCACGGGCGGCCTGTCCGCGCCGCTGGTGCCGCCGTTCAAGCATCACGAGAAGTTCAAGGGCCAGATCATCCATACCGGCCGCTGGCCGAAGGAAGGTGTGGATTTCGCCGGCAAGAAAGTCGGCGTGATCGGCACCGGCGCCACCGGTATCCAGGTAGTCCAGACCATCGCTCCGCAGGTCGGCCAGCTGACCGTCTACCAGCGCACCGCGAACTACACGATTCCGATGCGCAACCCGAAGTACGACGATGCCGATCGCGCCGGGCTCAAGGCCGGTGCCAAGGCGATGCACAAGCGCGTCAACAGCACCTTCGCCGGCTTCGACTACGACTGGCAGGCCACCGATCTGATGGCAATGAATCCGGAAGCGCGCGAGGCCCAGCTGAACGAATGGTTCGCCGACGGCTCGCTGGGTTTCTGGATCGGCTCGATCCAGGGCGTGCTGATGGACGAGAGCATCAACGCGGTGTTCTCGGATTTCGTCAAGCGGAAGATTCGCGCCCGCGTCCATGATCCGAAGGTTGCGGATCTGCTGGTGCCGGACGATCACGGTTTCGGCACCCGCCGCGTGCCGCTGGAAACCAAGTACTACGAAGCCTTCAACCAGCCGAACGTGAAGCTGGTCAGCGTCAAGAAGACGCCGATCGTCGAATTCACCGAGCACGGCATCCGCACCACCGAAGGCGAGCAGGAGCTGGACATCGTCATCTTCGCCACCGGCTTCGATGCCGGCACCGGCGCGCTGACCCGAGTCGATGTGCGCGGTGAAGGTGGCCAGTCACTGCGGGACGACTGGAACCAGCACGGCATCCACACCACGATGGGCCTGCAGGTGCACGGCTACCCGAACATGTTCATGACCATGGCGCCGTACTCGCCGGCCGCCGCGTTCTGCAACGTGCCCACCTGCCTGCAGCAGCAGGTGGACTGGATTGCCGACTGCGTCGACTACGTGCGCAAGACCGGCAAGCAGGCGATCCAGCCCGGCGCCGAGATCGAGAACAACTGGCTGGCCCATCACGACGAAGTGGCGAACCTGACCTTGGTGCCGAAAACCAACTCCTGGTACATGGGCAGCAACGTCGAAGGCAAGCCTCGTCGCCTGCTGGCCTATGCCGGTGGCGCCCAGAATTACCGTGCGGTCTGCGATGACCTGAAGGCCAAGCAGTACCAAGGTTTCGAGATCGCCTGACACAACTCTTCAGAAGGGCGCTCGCACCGCCTGCTTGCAGCAGAGAGGACTTACCGGAAGCTGTTCAAGCAGCTCTCCGGTATTTTTTTGCCTCAGGCAGTCTGCAGATCGCGACGCGCGGGTGTCGCCGCAAGGCTCAGCAGATACAGGCCGACGACGATGTCGACGCCGGCACAGAACGCCGGATACCAGGCCGGCACGCCCGGATTGATGAACAGCTGCGGGTGCAGCAGATCGTAGCCGCCATGCGCCAGCCACAGCGCGCCGACGATGGCCGCCGCCCAGCGAAACTGCTGCCGCGCCAAGGTCAGCACCACGCCACCGATCAGGAACGGCAGGCCGAAGAACATTTCCTGCCAGCCGATGCGCGTCTCGCCAGCGTACCAGGCGAAACCTGCGTAGATCGTCGGCAGGCTGATCAGGCTCAGTGCGTAGACCCAGTGCTCGCCGCGAATCTTGCGAGCGAGTGCGATGGTGGCCAGTCCTGCCAGCACGCCGATGATGGTTTCGATCATGGTTTCGGGGTCTTAACTCGCGCGATCGCGCCAGGCGGTGGCCAGCAGCACGAAGGCACCAAGATGGAAGGAGAACGCCGCGGTGGGAATCTGCGCGAGCTGCCAGATCATCATGCTGGCGCCGGAGATCAACCAGGCGCCGACCAGATAAAGGCTCGCAAGCCGGGCCGACAACGCACGGCCGAAACGCCAGTGCAGCACCGCCACGGTGGCCACCACGATCGCTGCCTTGATCGCCGCCATGCCGCGCAGCAGGCGCGCCAGTTCGGGGTCGTCGGCGATCGTCGGAACGGGCACGCCGAGCCATACCGCCATCGCCACCGCAGTGGCACAGCCGAGCAGCAGATTGAACCTCAGCGAAGCCGAACGTGCGCGCTGACGCTGCGCGGCGAGTTCATTGGCAAGGGCGTTGGCAGCGGCGTTGCTGCTAGAGGTAACGGACATGATGAGCCTCCGGTTCTAGGCGAAGTATGCGGCGCTTCGGCGCCCGCTTCGAGCGGGCATCAATTCGGCTACGGCAGGACGGTGGAAATCGATGCTGCCGCACAGCGGGCGCAAATGCAGGCCAAGCCGCGTGCAGCCTCGGGAACCGCGGCCAGCAGCGCCGGATCAAACGACGCGGTCTGGCACCAGCACGCCGTGTCGAAGCTGCCGCATTGCGCCGGCGCACAGGCGTTGGCGCCGCCGCACAAGGGGCAGGACAGATTGCGAAAGGGTGTTGGCTGAGTCATCGGATCAGATTGTGGCAGGGCTTCAGCCTGCGCCACTGGGTGCTGACGCCTCTTCATCGAGGCGACGAACGATGCGCGCCGGATTGCCGGCGGCAAAGACATCCGCCGGAATATCGCGAGTGACCACACTGCCGGCGCCGATCACCGATCGATCGCCGATCGTCACGCCCGGGCAGATCACTGCGCCACCACCGACCCAGACATCCGAACCGATGGTGATAGGCCTTGCGGACTCCAGCCACTTGCGCCGCTCCGCCGCGCTGATCGGATGCGTGGCCGTGTAGATCTGCACCGCGGGGCCGAACAGCACGTTGTCGCCGATGGTCACCGGCATGACATCGAGCACCACGCAGTTGAAGTTGAAGAACACCTTGGTGCCCAGAACGATGTTGCTGCCGTAATCGCAGAAGAACGGTGGCTGTATCCAGGCATCGGTCTCCTTGCCGAACAGCTCGTTCAGCAGGCGCTGACGTTCTTCCTTCTGCTCTTCGCGCGTCGCGTTCAGCGCCAGGCACAGGTTGCGGCAACGGTCTCGTTCCTGGCTCAGCACAGAATCGATCGGGTCATACAACTCGCCGGCGAGCATCTTCTGTTTTTCGGTTTTCATCTGCTTATGTCAGCAGGCCCGGCGCCTAAGTTCACTGGGCCGCGGATTTTCCAGAACGCAGGACGGGTCAGGACCTAGCCGAAAACCTTCTGCAGACTCAGAGGAACCAGCCCGATCAGGAGCAGAACCGTCGGATAGAAAGTCAGCGCGAAACCGAGCGACCGAGCCGCGGCACCGGAAGCGTAATGCTTGAAGAACAGCAATCGCGCCAGCAGGAAAAGCCCCGATGCCGCTGCCAGCGCGCCCAGCAAGCGGGCCGGCGCCAGGAACGCCCATGCGGCATAGATCGGCACCGCAAGCGCCACTTGCTCCAGGGTGTTCTGCAGCAAAGCCTGCAGCAGCCTGGCGCGGTCGCTGCCCTCGGTCAGCGCACTGCCATCGATATCGGCTGGCGTGAAGAAACGGTGCTTCGCCAGTCGAGCAATCGAGATCGCCAGCATCGCGGCCGGAGGCAGCAAGCAGAGCGCCAGCAGTGACGCTCTTTCTGCAAGTGAGGCCCCGAGTGGATACAGCACATATGCAAACAAGGCCGTCGCAGCGGCAGCGAGTGCTAGACCGGTGGCCATGCCCTTGATCACGCCGCGTTGATTCTGGCTGAGGTTGCTTGCTTTCAAGGCGTCCGTCGGAATGTGCGAACTCATTCAAGGTTCAGAAATGTAGGGCGGGTCAAGACCCGCCATAGATGTAGCGCCTCATTCAGTCGTTTTAGTGTTCAAGCGCCAACAGCAGATTCAATACGGAGGTGCCGTCATTGAAAGCGGCGGGTCGCGACCCGTCCTACGCTTCCTCTGCGAGCTGGTTGTTATCCGGCTCATCTCGGCTCGTGCCGCAGGTAGATGAGTATCTCGAGATGCTGGATAGCCTGGGAGGCTGGCACTGTAAGAAATTCCTCAGTGATCGTGAAAGCGCTGGAATAGTCGGCGATGATCTCTGTTCCGACGATCGAGAGTAGTTCCCTGTCTTCGTCTGTTGCCGTTTCATCGAAGACACTGCGAACTCGAATTACGTAATCATTGACCTCTGCAGAGAACGCCCGAAGCGATCGAGGTACCGCACCCCACAAGGCTCGTTGCGCGCTCAGTCGAATATCATCGATGTCTTTCATGAGTCCGAAGTCCGGCTCTTACGCGCCGGCATCGCGCCGCCCCACCGCCCTGAACTGCGCCACCGCCCCCAGCATCTCGGTCAGCACGAACAGCCACAGTACCGGGATCACATTCTCGAACAGAATGTAGTAGGCAATCAGCAGCGACACCACGCAGCGGCCGATGGCGTCGATCAATGCGAATACGCCAAGCGGCTGGATCATCCGCGCCGCAACCCAGACCAGCACCAGCATGCCGGCGAGGTTGACGAAGAACATCGCCAGCGGATCGAACGCCGGTGCTGTCGTGCTGCCGCCGATCAGTCCATTCAGCCAGTACAGGAAGCGGATGAAGAACGGTGCGGTGAACGGCAGTGCCAGCGACATCACGCCGGTATCGAACATGGCCCAGAAGCGGACCGTTTCCGGCGGGACGTGATCGTAGTTCGGCAACTTCATGTCAGGCGCGGTTCCGATTGACCGAACGGATCACTTGGCGGGTGCGGTTTCGACGCTGCTCGGGCGCGCCAGCAGTTCGGCACTCCATTTCGCGACATTGGCTGGAACGCTGGCGGCGTCGACCATGATCGGCAGGAATTGCAGGAACGGGATGTAGGCGATGTCGGCCAGGGTGTAGCGATCGTGGACGAGGTAGTCCACGCCTTCGAGCTGGCGGTCGAGAATCTTCAGGTGCTTGGTGATGTCGGCCGAGGCCTTGGTGATCGATTCGAGATTCCATTTCGCTTCCGGGAAGAAGCGTTTCTGGAAGATGATCACGCCGGCCGGCGTCGCCATCTGGGCGTCGCAGAGGCGCAGGTGCATGTCGACTTCGGCGCGGCCCTTGCTGTCACCGGGGATCAGCGCCGGTTCCGGGTGCTCGTCTTCGAGGTACATCATGATCGCCGAGGATTCGTAGAGCACGAAGCCGTCTTCTTCCAGCGTCGGCACCCGGGCGTAGGGATTCAGCGCCATGTATTCCGGCGTCTTGTGCTGGCGGGCAGCCATGTCGACTTCGACCAGCTTGTGCGGAATGTTCTTTTCGATCAGCGCGATGCGGACCCGGCGGGCGTAGGTCGAAAACGGGTGGTAGTGCAGGCGGATCATCGGGATGCGGGTCCTGTGGTTGACGGCGGCGAATTCGCCATCCGGATCATAGCCGCCGGATGCCGGATAATCGTCGGCATTCCGCTTCCATCTGCCGTCTCCACACCATGCGTTTCGAACTTCTTGCCACCGAGGGCGCCGCCCGGCGCGGCCGTCTGCACTTTCCGCGCGGCAGCATCGAGACGCCGCAGTTCATGCCAGTGGGCACTTACGGCACGGTGAAGGCGATGACGCCGGCCGAACTGCGCGCGGGCGGGGCGCAGATCATTCTCGGCAACACTTTCCATCTGTGGCTGCGGCCGGGGCACGAAACCATCCGCGCGCTCGGCGGCCTGCATCGCTTCATGAACTGGAACGGGCCGATCCTCACCGACTCCGGCGGCTTTCAGGTCTGGAGTCTGGCCGAGCTGCGCAAGCTGACCGAGGAAGGCGTGCACTTCGCGTCGCCGATCAATGGCGACAAGGTTTTCCTGTCGCCGGAGAAGTCGATCGCCATCCAGCACGGCCTGGGCAGCGACATCATCATGCAGTTCGACGAGTGCACGCCGTATCCGGCCACACCCGAGGAAGCGCGCAAGTCGATGGAGCTGTCGGCGCGCTGGGCGGCTCGTTGCAAGACCGCGCATCTGGCCTGGACACCCGAAGCCGCACCGCCACCACCGCCACCTCAATCGGGCGGCACGCCGCTGCCGGAGACCGAGCCGCGCGGCGCGCTGTTCGGCATCGTCCAGGGCGGCATGCATGCGGATCTGCGTGCCGAATCGCTGCAGCGGCTGACCGAGATCGGCTTCGATGGCTACGCGATCGGCGGCTTGTCGGTCGGCGAGCCGGAAGGCGAACGCCTGAAGGTGCTCGATGCCATCGGCCCTATCCTGCCGGCCGATCGTCCGCACTACCTGATGGGTGTCGGCACGCCGCGCGATCTGGTGCAGGGTGTGGCGCGCGGCATCGATCTGTTCGATTGCGTGATGCCGACACGTAATGCCCGCAACGGCCACCTGTTCACGTCCGAGGGCGTGATCAAGCTGCGCAACGCGCGGCACCGCACCGATCCCGGCCCGCTCGATCCGGCCTGCGACTGCGAGACCTGCACCAGTTACTCGCGCGCCTATCTGCATCACCTCGACCGCTGCAACGAGATTCTCGGCGCGCGGCTGAACACCATCCACAACCTGCATTACTACCTCAACCTGATGAAGCGGATCCGCGCGGCGCTCGATGCCGGCACGTTCGCGCCCTTCGCGGCGGCCTTTCTGGCCGGGCCGGAAGGGCAGTCGCGCCGCGGCGCGGAGGCCGCAGTGGCGGCCGATCAGGACGCGGGGCTGAACTTGCCGGAGTGAGAAGGGTCGATTAGGTGCACCAAAAACTGGCAGGCGTTCCGCCAGCCCCAAGCATGAGGACCGCATATGAAACTTCGTCACATCGCCCCGTTGTTCGCGCTCACCTTGTCGTGCGCAGCATTTGCAGACGCGGCACCCAGCGACAAGGAACTGCAGCAGTTCGTGGCCGCATCCGTTGAAGTCAACAAGATCAACAGCGCTTCGCTGGCCAAGCGGGAAGCCGCCAGCACCGCCGCCGCTGCGGAAAAGCTCGAGGATGACGCCACTGCGCAGATGGAAAAGGCGATCGAGGCCAAGGGCCTGACGTCCGATCGTTACGCCGAGATCTACACGGCGACGCAGAACGATCCCGCGATCAAGGCCAAGGTGGTCGCGCTGGCGAAGCCGCACCGCAAGTAAAGCTGCGAGGCCGCATCCCTGATCGATCGGGGATACGGCCTTTGCCGCGCTGTCGACATCCCTCAGACGCCCCTAGAATGCCCCTGAACTAACGGGGCAGACGATGGACTGGAACAAGGGCAGGCGCAGCAGCAATGTCGAAGACCGACGCAGTGGCGGCGGTGGAGGCGGCGGCAAGCTCGGCGCCGGCGCGATGCTCGCCGTCGTCGTCATCAGCGTGCTGCTCGGCAAGAACCCGCTGGAAATGATCGGCCTGCTCGAACAGTCCGGCGTCGCCGATGCCATCCAGGGCAGCAGCCAGCAGGGCACGGCACCGCCGCAGGATGATCGTGAAGCGGAGTTCGTGGCTCGCATCCTGGGCGATACCGAGGATGTCTGGGGCGCGATCTTCCAGCAGACGGGCAGCCGTTATGTCGAGCCGAAGCTGGTGCTGTTCGCCGGCCGTGTGCAGACCGACTGCGGCGGCGCCACCTCGGCCAGCGGGCCGTTCTACTGCCCGGCCGATCAGCAGGTCTATCTCGACACCAGCTTCTTCGCCCAGATGCGCGATCAACTCGGCGGCGGCGGCGATTTCGCCGAGGCCTATGTGATCGCCCATGAAGTGGGCCACCACGTGCAGACCTTGCTGGGCGTGTCCGCGAAAGTGAACGCAGCCCGCCAGCGCGGCGACGAAGTTCGCGGCGACGGCGGCCTGCTGGTGCGACAGGAATTGCAGGCCGATTGCCTGGCCGGCGTCTGGGCTCATCACGCGCAGGCACGGCATCAGTGGCTGGAGGCCGGCGACATCGACGAAGCGCTGCGCACGGCCACCGCGATCGGTGACGATCGTCTGCAGAAACAGGCGCAGGGCACGGTGGTGCCGGATGCCTTCACGCATGGCACGTCGGCGGAGCGGGTGCGCTGGTTCAGGGCCGGTTTCGACGGTGGTGCAGTGGCCGGCTGCGATACCTTTTCGGCGAAGGCGCTTTAGAGCCCGGCTCGCTGCATCAGGAAGTACGAAACGATCAGCGCGCCGGTGTAGAACACGCTGACGGCCGCTGCGGCGGAGAGCCGCGTGATGACGTTCGCCGAGCGGACTTCACGATAGGCATAGGCCGCCGCTGCACCGAGCAGCGCTTCCGGCAGCAGCACGTAATGGGCGATGCCTTGCCAGGTCGGCACCTGTAGCGGCCGCCACAGGCCGAACACCGGCGCCGCCCATTCGGAGGCCGCGAACACGACCAGCGCGAGCAGGCCAGCAACTGCTGGCGAGCCCCGCGCAATCAGCAAGATCCAGAACAGCGGAATCGCCCACATGCCGGCCATGTAGACCGGCACCGTGCCGATGCGTGGCGCGCCGTGATCGGGGAAGCTCAGGATGCCGATCAGCTGCGACAGCACCCAGTCCGGCACCACCTGACAGATCGACAGCGGCAGCAGGAACCACCACAGATCGAACCAGTGACCGTGGCCGCTGCCGCGCGCGATCAGCGGCAGCAGCAGGTTGTAGCCGATCACCAGCGCGACCACCGCCAGCCCGAGCATCGGCGACTGCAGGTACCGGAACGTGGCCCAGCCGGCGGCAGCGAGCAGGCCGTTGAGGATCAGTGCATCACGGACTTCACGCATCAGGCAGCGAGCAGCTTCTCGATGTCCTTGGCGATTGACGCCGGCGTGTCGATCGACCCATAGCGCTTCAGCACGTCACCGTTCTTGGCGACCAGGAACTTGGTGAAGTTCCACTTGATCGCTTCCGAACCGAGGATGCCCTTCTCCTCGCTCTTCAGGAACTTGTACAGCGGGTGCGCGTCGTCGCCATTGACCTTGATCTTGGCGAACATCGGGAAGCTGACGTCGTAGGTCAGCGAGCAGAACTGCTGGATTTCCTTCTCGTCGCCCGGTTCCTGATGACCGAACTGGTCGCAGGGGAAGCCGAGGATCTCGACACCCTTGTCATGCAGGTCCCGATACGCCGCTTCCAGACCCTTGTACTGCGGCGTGAAACCGCACTTCGAAGCGACGTTGACGATCAGCAGGACCTTGCCCTTGTAGGCATCGAGCTTGACCGTCTTGCCGTCGATGGTGGTGGCGCTGAAATCGTAGATCGTGGACATGGGTTTCTCCGAAGCAGATGGTGCAACGAAAGCGGGCCGACGATGGTCGGCCCGCCCAGTTCAACAAGATTCAGCGTCTCGGCAAGCTCAGAAATTCGCCGCATCCAGCGCCATCAGCTCGCTTGCCGGCTGGCGCACGTTGGCACACAGCGACATCACCTGCGGCAGCATGCGGGCCGCGAAGAACTGCGCGGTGTTGAGCTTCTGGGCCTTGAAGATCTCGTCGCTGGAGTTCATCGCCGCCTTGGCCATGCGCAGCCAGTTGTAGCCGAGGTAGGTCAGTGAGAACGCGCGCTGGAAATCGACGGCGCCGAAGCCGGCATCGTTCGGGTTGGTCTTGAACGATTCCTGCAGCCAGGCGGTGGTCTTTTCCAGTTCGTCGATGGCGTCGCGCAGCGGCTTGGCGATGAAGCCGAGCGGCGCGTCGCCGGTCGATTCCGAGCGCACCTTGGCGAAGAAGCGCGCCGGCAGGCGGCCGTTGTCGATCATCAGCTTGCGGCGCACCAGATCCATTGCCTGGATGCCGTTGGTGCCTTCGTAGAGGCAGAGGATCTTGGCGTCGCGCATGATCTGCTCGACGCCGTGCTCGCGGATGAAGCCGTGACCGCCGTAGACCTGGATCGCCAGGCTGCCGAGATCGACCGCCGAATCGGTGCAGAAGCTCTTGACCAGCGGCGTGTTCAGCTCGACCCAGTCATTGGCTTCCTCGCGGACCGCCGGGTCCGGATGATGATGGGCGATATCGACATACATGCCGGTCTCGTAGGCCAGCACGCGGGCGCCTTCGGTGGTGGCGCGCATGGTCAGCAGCATGCGGCGCACGTCCGGGTGGTCGATGATCGTGGCGCCGCCGTTGAAGGCCTTGCCCTGCTTGCGATCCTTGGCGTAGGCGATGGCGTTCTGGGTGGCCAGTTCGCACAAGCCCAGGCCCTGCATGCCGACCAGGATGCGCGCCAGATTCATCATCACGAACATGTTCTGGATGCCGGTGTTCGGCGCGCCGACCAGCCAGCCCTTGGCGCCCTCGAACTGTAGCGCGCAGGTGCAGGAACCGTGGATGCCCATCTTGTGCTCGATGGACGTGCAGGTGACCTTGTTGCGGGCGCCGATGCTGCCGTCGGCATTGACCAGGAACTTCGGCACCGCGAAGGTCGTCAGGCCCTTGACGCCTGCCGGGCCGCCTTCGATGCGGGCCAGTACGAAGTGGACGATGTTGTCCACCATCGTGTGCTCGCCGGAAGTGATGAAGATCTTGCCGCCGTCGAGCGAGTAGCTGCCGTCGTCGTTCGGGGTGGCCTTGGTCTTGATCGCGCCGAGGTCGGTGCCGGCCTGCGGTTCGGTGATGCACATGGTGCCGGTCCACTCGCCGGTGGCGAGCTTCGGCAGATAGCTCTGCTTGACCTCGTCGGAACCGGCCGCGAGGATGCCCTCGAAGCAGCCGACGGTCAGGCCCGGATAGAGCGCGAAGGCGACGTCCGCCGAGCAGAGCATCTCGTCGATGACCTTGCCCAGTGTGTACGGCAGACCGGCGCCGCCCCATTCAGCCGGGTTGGAAATGCCGACCCAGCCCGCTTCCTGATACTGCTTGTAGGCTTCCTTGAAGCCCTTCGGCACGGTGACGTCGCCGTTGCTGAGCTTGCAGCCTTCGGCATCGCCGGGCGCGTTCAGCGGCGCGACCTGATTCTGGATGAGCTTGGCGGCTTCCTCGATCAGACCGTTCAGCGTGTCCGGCGTGGCATCGGCCATCACGGGCATTTCGGCCAGGGAACCGACGTTCAGGACGTCGTTGAGGACAAACTGGATTTCGCGCACAGGCGCAGCGTAGGTCGCCATGATCGAGCAACTCCGTTAGAAGGTGAAGGGTTTATCGAAGCCACCTCGACCGCGAACAATCAGGCAGAAGTGGCGTGGATAAACACTCGTTCGATGCCCCAAAACTACTGCCAAGATTAACACGGGCCATGTCATTTCCGCGCCGCCAGCGGGTCAGCCCCGTCACATCCTGGAGACAGTCCGGGTGACCCGCTGCCAGCCGGTCGCTTTAGATCGGTGCTTTCGCCGACGCGTCGCCCGGTTCCGGATAAGTGACGAAGCGCGCCTCGAAGCCGGCCTTCCGGGCAGCGGCGCTGATCTCGTCGCGATGGCTGTCCGGGCCGAGATAGATCAGCACCAGCGTTTTCAGATCATCGGTCTGGTGGGCAGCCAGCGCCGCCAGCAGGGTGCGGCGATTGCGTTCCGGGTCCGGCCCGGCGATGCCGAGGTAGTCATGCTCCTTTGCGGCCTGCATCAGCTTGCCGCCGAGTTCATGGACGTCGACCGCTTCCGGCACTTCGTCGACCATCGGGAAGAAATAGAAGCTTTCGGTTTCCTCCGGCACCTGGGTGCCGGCCAGGCGCATCGCGATATCGAGATTGAAGGTGGTGTTGATCGGCTCGCCGGCCGGAGCTTCGGCGAGTGCGGCAACGACCGGAATGGCGGCAGCGGCCTGCTGCTCGGCGGCCGGATTCGGTGCCCGGTAGCCGACGGCCAGTGCGGCACCAATGCCAGCACAGAGCAGCACGGCAGTGATCAGATCGCGACGCGGAGCGGGGTTTTCGGCAGAGGCGGAAGCGGTCATCGATGCGGCTCAAGCGAGGTCAGGGAAGGCCGGAAGCCTAGCATCGTCGCCGGCATCGTCGGCACGGGCCTCATGCGCTTTCGGCCCGCGCCCAGGCCCGAAACGGTCATAAAGTGCCGCCGGGGGCCTGTGGCATAATCCAGCCCCTTTTCGCATCACACAAGGTTGCCGCCGTGCTGGAATTGCTCGATCTGCTGATCCCGGTTGCCCACGCCCAGTCCACCGGCGCACCGAAGGCTCCTGGCCTGCTGGAAGCGACGTGGCCGCTGCTGGTGCTGCTGCCGCTGTTCTACTTCATGCTGATCCGGCCGCAGATGAAGCGCTCGAAGGAAGCGCGGGAAATGCTCGGCCAGCTCGCCAAGGGCGATGAAGCGGTGTCGAGCGGTGGTCTCGCCGGCCGCATCACGGTGATCGGCGAGAACTACGTGACCCTGGAGATCGCCGACAAGATCGAGGTCAAGATCCAGAAGTCCGCGATCACCAGCATCCTGCCCAAGGGCACGCTGAAGAACCTTTGAAGTAGTAGCGCCCGCCGCGCCGCCGCCGGGTCAGCACCTGGGGCGATGCGGCGGCTGAACTGAATCCGCAGAACCCGGCTTCGTGCCGGACCTCACGCCGCCCGACGAACGCCGCCATGCATCAGTACCCCTTCTGGAAGCCCGTGACGCTGATCGTCGTCACGCTGCTCGGCCTGCTCTATGCACTGCCGAACGTCTATGGCGAAGATCCCGCCGTGCAGATCAGCACCAGCTCCGGCGATCCGGTGCCTGCCGATTTCGGTGACCGCATCGCCAAGGTGCTGGAAGCCGAAAAGATCGAGGACCGCGGCTCGCGGCTCGAAGGCACGCAGTGGGTGGTTCGCTTTGCCAGCCCGGAAGTGCAGCTGCACGCGGTCGACGCGATCAAGCGCGATCTCGAAGGCCAGGGTTATGTGTCGGCGCTGAATCTGGCTTCGAAGACGCCGAAGTGGCTGTCGGCCGTCGGCGGCAAGCCGATGGCGCTCGGTCTCGATCTGCGTGGCGGTGTGCACTTCCTGCTGCAGGTCGCCGTCGAGGACGTCAAGAAGGCCGCCGTCGAACGCCTGATCAACGACGTGCCGAAATTCCTGCGCGACAAGGACCTCCGCTATTCCGGTCGCCGCAAGGCCGGCGAAGCGATCGTCATCGAATTCGCCGACGCCGATCGTCTGGAGAAGGCCCGCACCGCGATCGCCCGCGAATACCGCGAGCTGACCGTATCGACCCCGCCGGATGCGACCGTGCCGTCGCTGGCGGTGAGCCTGTCGGAAGTCGAAGCCAAGCGCCTGATCGACGATGCGGTGCAGAAGAACCTGATCACCCTGCGCAATCGCGTCAACCAGTTCGGCGTCGCCGAACCGATCGTCCAGCGTCAGGGCGCGGATCGCATCGTCGTCCAGCTGCCCGGCGTGCAGGACCCGACCCGGGTCAAGGAACTGCTCGGCGCGACCGCCACCCTGGAATACCGCGCCGTCGACGAGAACGCCGATGCCGCCAGTGCCGCGGCCAGCGGCGTGATTCCGGCCGGCGATGAGCTGTTCTACCAGCGCGGCTCGCATCGCCCGTATCTGCTGAAGCGCGAAACCATCGCCAGCGGTGCCGAACTGACCAGCGCCACGCCGACCATCGACCACGAATCCGGCACCCCGGCGGTCAGCGTCAAGCTCGATGGCAACGGCGCCAAGAAGATGCTCGATTTCACCTCGAAGAACGTCGGCAAGCTGATGGCCGTCGTCTACAAGGAAACCGAGATCAAGACCACCTACAACACCCGCGGCGAAGCGATTCGCGAACGCCGCGACGTGCAGGAAGTGATTTCGGCAGCCACCGTGCGCGGTGTCTTCGGTGCCCAGTTCCAGACCACCGGCCTGTCGAGCCGCGAAGCCCGCGATCTGGCCGACCTGCTGAAAGCCGGCGCGCTGGTCGCGCCGATCGAGATCATCGAGGAACGCACCATCGGTCCGAGCCTGGGTGCCGACAACATCCGTCGCGGCATGTCCGCCGCCTTGCTCGGCCTCGGCCTGGTGATGGTGTTCATGGTCGTCTACTACCGCGTGTTCGGCCTGTTCGCGATCGCTGCGCTGACCGTCAACCTGCTGCTGCTGACCGCCGTGTTGTCGCTGTTCCAGGCGACGCTGACCATGCCCGGCATCGCCGGCATCGTGCTGCACATGGGTATCGCGGTCGATGCCAACGTGCTGATCTACGAACGCATCCGTGAAGAACTGCGGGCCGGCCTGAAGCCGCTGCAGGCGATCGACGCCGGTTACGACCGCGCCTTCCTGACCATCGCCGATGCCAACGTCACCGTGCTGATCGGCACCCTGATCCTGTTCTTCCTCGGTGCCGGTGCCCTGAAGGGCTTCGCGATCACCCTGGCGATCGGTATCGTCACCTCGCAGTTCACCGCGATCGTCGGTTCGCGCACACTCGCCCACTGGGTGTTCGGCAAGCGCCAGAACCTCAAAGATCTGCCGATCTGGTAAGGCAAAGGAATAGGCCCTGAACCAATGAGAATTTTTTCCAATGTCCCGAAGTTCGACTTCATGCGCCAGCGCAAGGTCGGCCTTGCTGTCTCGGCGCTGCTGACTACGGCGTCGATCCTGCTGGTGATCTTCCGCGGCCTGAATTTCGGCATCGACTTCACTGGCGGCGTACTGGTCGAAGTGCAGTTCCCGCAGTCGGTGCAGCTTGAAAAAGTCCGCGAGGACCTCGGCAAGGGCGGCTACGAGCACGGCATCGTCCAGTACTTCGGCGGCTCGTCGACGGTGCTGATCCGCCTGCCGCCGAACCAGGAAACCTCGGCCAATCTGAGCACCAAGGTGCTCGCCGCGGTCGGCGCCGGTGCCGAAGGCGTGCAGATGCGCAGAGTCGAGTTCGTCGGCCCGCAGGTTGGCGAAGAGCTGAGCGAAAAGGGTTCGATCGCGATGATCGTCGCCTTCGGCCTGATCGCCGCGTTCATCGCCTTCCGCTTCGAGTGGAAGTTCGCGATCGGCGCGATCGCAGCACTGGTCCACGACGCGGTGATGGTGCTCGGCTTCCTGTCGCTGACCTGGGTCGAGTTCGATCTGACCACCCTGGCGGCGATCCTGGCGCTGATCGGCTACTCGAACAACGAAACCATCGTCATCTTCGATCGCGTTCGCGAAAACCTGATCCGCACCCGCAAGGCGACCGTGTTCGAGGTGGTCAACCTGTCGGTCAACCAGACCCTGCTGCGTTCGATCATCACCCACGTCACCACCCTGCTGGTCTGCGTCGCGCTGTTCACGCTCGGCGGCTCGACGGTGCACAGCTTCTCGGTGTCGATGATCGTCGGTGTCATCGTCGCCACCTACTCGTCGATCTACGTGTCGACCGGTCTGGCCGTCGCCCTCGGCGTCAAGCGCGACGACCTGCTGCCGCCGGAAGAGCGGGACGAGCTGATCAAGGCGGAAAAGATCGCCAAGCAGGAGAACGACGGCGCGGTCGTTTAAGCGAACCTGAGGCACAAAAAAAGCGGCCCGGAGCAATCCGGGCCGCTTTTTTGTTGGCTGCTTGGCGTTGTCTTCAGGCCTTGCGCGTGAAGCCGACCAGCACCAGCCCGCCGCCGACCACCAGCGCCAGGATGCCGGCCCACTGCGGCACGGTCTTGTCGTGCTTGACCTCGGCCTTCAGATCGCCGATCTGCGCCAGGGTGCTGGTCTTCTCGTACTCGAACTTGCCCAGCAGCGCGGCCACGCCTATGGCAGCGACCACCAGTCCGACAATGATGATTCCGTAGCGCATCGATCAACTCCGTGATGAGGCGGGAGAGCCGGCACCGCTGGCTCGTGGGGCGAAGGCCCCGCAGCGTTTATACGCGTAACGGAGCGGAAGAGTCGCCCGCACTGCCGGGCTTATTCAGAGGCCGGCACAATCGGCTGCGCCGCACCGCGCAGCGCATCACTCAGCTGCGCGTGCAGCTTGTGCGGCGCGGCCAGGATGTGGCCGGTTTTCATCACATCGCCACGCGGGTCATACAGCTCGGTGACGGTGCCGCCGGCTTCCTGTACCAGCACGATGCCGGCCGCCATGTCCCAGGGCTTTAGGCCAAGTTCGAAGAAGCCGTCGAGACGGCCGGCGGCGACATAGGCCAGATCCAGCGCCGCTGAACCCGCGCGACGGATGCCGGCGCTGTTGCTGGCGATGGTCTTCAGCATCGGCAGATAGGCATCGAGCAGTTCCGGTTTGATCGGAATGCCGGTGCCGATCAGCGCGCTGTCGAGTTCCTTGGCGGTGCTGCCACGGATCTTGCGGTTGTTCAAGGTGGCGCCGCCGCCGCGGGTGGCGATGTACAGATCCTGGGTCGACGGCGCGTAGATCACGCCGTGTTCGAGCTTGCCGCGCACCTGGATGCCGATCGACACCGCGAAGTGCGGCAGGCCGTGCAGGAAGTTGGTGGTGCCGTCGAGCGGATCGATGATCCAGACCACTTCGTTGTCGCCGCTGGCGCCGGTCTCTTCGCCGAGCACCGCATGCTGCGGATAGGCCTTGCGGATCACCTTGATGATCTCGGCTTCGGCGCTGCGATCGACCTGGGTGACGAAATCATTCCGCCCCTTGCTTTCGATGGTAAGCGTGTCGACACGATCGATGCTGCGGCTGATGAAATTGCCTGCGGTACGGGCGGCGCTGACGGCGATGTTGACGAGCGGATGCATGGAAAGCGGGTTCCGGTGAACGACGGCGGCGCCTGAAACTGGCATCCGCGCGATCAAAGCCGGAAACTTCCGGCTTTGCCGTCGATGAATCAAGAAGTGGAACTATTATCCCGCATCCGCATTGTGCTCGTTGCCACCCGCCATCCCGGCAACATCGGTTCCGCCGCCCGCGCGATGCGCAACATGGGCCTGAACGATCTCGCCCTGGTCGAACCGCACCGTTTTCCGGACCCTGAAGCGACCGCGCTGGCCAGCGGCGCCGACAGCATCCTGGAAGGCGCGACGATCTATCCGACGCTGGCCGATGCAGTGGCCGACTGCGAGCACGTGATCGCCACCACGGCCCGCGTGCGCTACGTGTCGATCCCGTTCTCCGAGCCGCGCGAATGCGTGGCGCGGCTGGCGGCCGGCGAGCATCCGGGCAAGGTCGCGATCGTCTTCGGCCGCGAGCGCACCGGCCTGTTCAACGAGGAACTCGATCACTGCCGCGAAGCGGTGGCGATCCCGACCGATCCCGAATTCGGTTCGATGAACCTCGCGGCGGCGGTGCAGATCATGGCCTACGAACTGCGCCTGGCGGCTGGCGCCAAGCTGCCCGAACTGCCCGAGCACCAGCCGGTGCCGCAGGGCCAGATGGAGCATTTCTTCGGCCATCTGGAGAAGGTGCTGATCGCGACCACCTTCATCGATCCAGCCGCGCCGCGCTTCATCATGCGGCGCATGCGCCGGATGTACGGCCGCGCAGCGCCGGACAGCCACGAGATCAACATCCTGCGCGGCATGCTGACCTCGGTCGAAGAGGCGCTGGGCCTGAAGCAGACGACCAAGACCTTCCCGCACCTGCGCGCCGGTGCCGCCACGGAGAACGATGAACCGTGAGCGGCGTGCCGACGCTCGACATCGGCCGCTGGGACGATGATCGCGCGGCCTTCGTTGCCGAACTCGGCGCGGCGTATCGCGAATACGGTTTCTGCTGCATCCGCGGCCATGGCATTCCGAAGGCGCTGATCGACGAGGCTTACGCAACCTTCGTCGCGTTCTTCGCGCTGCCGGATGCTGTCAAGCATCAGTACCTGGCCGGGCCCGGCGGCACTCGCGGGCTGACGCCGCTGAAGGTCGAGACCGCGAAAGGTGCAAGCCATCCCGACCTCAAGGAGTTCTGGCACATCGGCCGCGAACTGCCGTCCGGCTCGAAGTACGCCGCGACGATGGCGCCGAATCTATGGCCGGCGGAAGTGCCGGGCTTCCGCAAAGCTGGTAGTGCCTTGTACGACGCGCTCGGTGCGCTCGGTGCCCGCGTGCTGTCGGCGCTGGCCCTGCACCTGAATCTCGAACCGCACTGGTTCGACGACAAGATCGACCACGGCAATTCGATCCTGCGGGCGCTGCACTACCCACCGATCGGGCCGAATGACACTGCTCATGAGCGCGCCGGCGCGCACGAAGACATCAACCTGATCACCCTGCTGGTCGGCGCCAGCGACAGCGGGCTGGAAGTGCTGAGTCGCCGCGGCGACTGGTTGCCGGTGACTACCGAGGGCGATGCGATCGTCGTCAACATCGGCGACATGCTTCAGCGGCTGAGCAATCACGTCTATCCATCGACGACTCATCGCGTGGCCAATCCGCAAGGCGAAGCGGCCCGCCGCGCTCGCTATTCGGTGCCGTATTTCCTGCACCCGAATCCGGATTTCCTGATCGATGTGCTGCCGTCCTGCGTCACGGCGGAAAATCCGAAGCGATATCCCGAGCCGATCACCGCGAACGATTACCTGTGGCAACGTTTGCGCGAGATCGGCTTGGGCTGAACGGGTCGTCGGGCCGTCGGCGGTAAACTTGCCGCATGCCGATCTATCTCGACTACAACGCGACGACGCCGCTGGACCCGCGGGTGCTCGAAGCGATGCTGCCGTATCTCAGCGGCCCGTACGGCAATGCTTCCAGCGTTCACCGCTACGGCCGCGCGGCGCGTGATGCGATCGAAGCAGCACGGGTGCAGGTGGCGGCACTGGCCGGTGCCGAAGTTTCGGAGCTGACGTTTACCAGCGGCGCCACCGAGTCGAACAATCTGGCGCTCAAGGGATTGACCGAAACCGCGCGGCCGACGCGGGTGCTCTACGGCGCAACCGAGCACCCAGCCGTGCTCGAAGCGGCGGCGTCGCTGGTCGGCCACGGCTGGGGCGTGGAGACCATTACCGTCGACCGTGCCGGCATCGTCGACTGGCCGGCCTTCGAAGCGCAGCTCGCACGCGGTCCGCTGCGGCTGGCGGCCCTGATGCTGGCTAACAACGAGACCGGCGTGATCCAGGACACCGCGCGTGCGGCGACGCTCGTCCATGACGCTGGTGCGCTGCTGCATGTCGACGCCGTGCAGGCCGGTGGCAAGCTGGCGTTCGGCTTCAGCGAATCCGGCGCCGATCTGATGAGCCTGTCCGCGCACAAGCTGTACGGGCCCAAAGGGGTCGGTGCGCTGCTGGTGAAATCGCACGTCGAACTGGCGATCCAGCTGCACGGTGGCGGCCAGGAGCGCGGTCTTCGCGGCGGCACCGAGAATCTGGCGGCGATTGTCGGTTTCGGTGTCGCTGCCGAACTGGCGATCACCGAGCGCGAGCAGCGCATCGCGCACTGGACGGCGCTGAAAGCGCGTCTCGAAGCCGGCCTGCGTGCGATGCGGGGCATCACCATCTTTGGCGACGGAAGCCCGCGTCTGTCGAACACCGTGCAGTTCGGCGTCGACGGCTGGGAAGGCGAAGCGCTGCTGATGGCGCTCGATCGCAAGGGCATCGCGGTATCGAGCGGCTCGGCCTGCGCGTCCGGCACCGGCGAGCCTAGCCATGTGCTGATCGGCATGGGCTGGCCACGCGACATCGCGTTCTCGGCGATCCGGGTCAGCCTCGGCATCACCACGAGCGAGGCCGAGATCGAGCGCTTCCTCGCCGTGCTCGGCGAGTTGCGTCAGCAGGTGGCCGCCGCATGATCTATCTCGATTACGCGGCGACCACGCCGATTGCGGCAGAAGTGTTCGAAGCGATGCTGCCGTACCTGAAGCCCGATGGCCTGCACGGCAATCCGGCGTCGACCCATGGTCCGGGTTTCGCGGCGCGGGCGGCGGTGGAGCGGGCGAGGGCGCAGGTCGCGGCCCTGATCGGCGCCGAGCCGGCCGAGATCATCTGGACCTCCGGCGCCACCGAATCGAACAACCTGGCGATCAAGGGCGCGCTGGAATTCCGCGGCTTTCCGAAGGCCGGCCGCGCGGTGCACATCGTCACTTCGCGCAGCGAGCACAAATGCGTGCTCGATACCTGCCGGCATCTGGAAACGCTCGGTGCCCGGGTCAGCTATCTGAAGCCAGACGAGCGCGGCATGGTGACCCCGGAAGCGGTGCTCGCCGCGATCACGCCGGATACCGCGCTGGTGTCGCTGATGTGGGTCAACAACGAGATCGGCGCGGTCAACGACATCGAGCGCCTGGCGCCCTTGCTGCGCGCGCGCGGCGTGATGCTGCATGTCGACGCCGCCCAGGCGGCCGGCAAGTTGGCGATCGATCTGCGCGCCTTGCCGGTCGATCTGCTGAGCCTGTCGGCGCACAAGCTGTACGGGCCGAAAGGCATCGGCGCGCTGTATGTGCGGCGCAAGCCACGTGCGCGCTTGAGCCCACAGATGCACGGCGGCGGCCACGAGCAGGGCATGCGCTCGGGTACCTTGGCGACGCATCAGGTGGTCGGCTTCGGCGCCGCCTGCGCGCTGGCGGTGGAGCGGTTCGATGCCGATATCGTGCAGTTCAGCGCGCTGCGCGATGCGCTGTGGGCGCGGCTGCAGACCATTCCCGGCGTGCTGCGCAATGGCCCGGCGCCAGGTGAGCGCGCCGCGCCGCATCTGCTGAACCTGAGTTTTCCCGGTGTCGAAGGCGAATCACTGCGCGCCGCGCTGCCGGGCATCGCGGTATCGAGCGGTTCGGCCTGCTCGTCGGCGACCGCCGAGCCGTCCTACGTGCTGCGCGCGCTCGGCCGCGATGACGAAACCGCCAATGCGTCCCTGCGTTTCTCGTTCGGCCGGATGACCGCCCGGGCCGACATCGAGCAGGCCGCCGATACGGTGATCGCGCAGGTCGCACGCTTGCGGGCCTTGTCGCCGTTCGGCACCGATGCGCCGATCGCGAATCCGCCCGAGGAAGCGGCCGGCAATCCCTACGGCTACGGCGCGGAGATCTGGCGCCTGTTTCGCGAAACGCCGAGCGCAGGGCGTTTTCCGGATGGCGCGCCGGACGTGATCAGCGCCGAAGCGGGTACGCCGGCAGCGCGTTCGGTCCTGCGGCTGGCGCTGCAGCTCGACGGTGATCGCGTCGCCGAAGCGCGCTTCCTGGCGTACGGCTGCCCGACGACGATCGCCGTCGGCGCGTATGTCGCTGGCTGGGCGCGGGGCAAGTCGATGGCGGATCTGACGGGGCTGAAGGCGCCAGCGCTGCGTGCCGCGCTTGAAATTCCGGAAGATCGTGCACACTGTGCATTGCTGGGTGAGGACGCGCTTCGCGCGGTTTTCGCCCGTCACAAGGAAGAAATGGCATGAGCATCGTCCTGACCGAAACGGCGGCAAACCGCATCCAGTCCCAGTTGGCCAAGCGCGGCAAGGGCTACGGCCTGCGTATCGGCGTCAAGAAATCCGGCTGTTCGGGCTATGCCTACGTGCTCGATTACGCCGATGCGCCCGGCGAAGCGGACGAAGTGTTCGATGCTTACGGTGCCAAGGTCGTGGTGGCCAAGGAGCATCTGTCCTTCCTCAACGGCCTGACCCTCGATTTCCAGCGTGACGGCCTGAACGAAGCGTTCAAGTTCAAGAACCCGAACGTCACCGGTGAATGCGGCTGCGGCGAGAGTTTCGCAGTCAGCTGAACGCTGTTCAGCTGCCACAATCTGGCTTGCTGCGACGCGGCAGATTGCCGCTGTCATCGCTAAACCGTTAACATTCCGCGTTTTTCCGCCCCCGGATGATCCGTGGGCGACTTCTTCACCAACACACGGAACTCATCATGGCGGTTGAACGCACCCTTTCGATCATCAAGCCCGACGCCGTTGCCAAGAACGTCATCGGTGGCATCTATTCGCGTTTCGAAGCTGCCGGCCTGCGCATCGTCGCCGCCCGCATGGAACACATGACGCGCGAAGAAGCCGAAGGTTTCTACGCAGTGCACAGCGCCCGTCCGTTCTTCAAGGATCTGGTCGGCTTCATGATTTCCGGCCCGGTCATCATCCAGGTCCTGGAAGGCGAAGATGCGGTTGCCAAGCACCGCGACATCATGGGCGCCACCGACCCGAAGAAGGCCGCGCCGGGCACGATCCGTGCGGATTTCGCGGATTCGATCGACGAGAACGCCGTCCACGGTTCGGACAGCCTCGAAAATGCCACGCGCGAAATCAGCTATTTCTTCCGCATCACCGAACTGGCGCCGCGTACGCGCTGAAGCCGCATGGCGGCAGGAGTGAGGCGTGACCGGTGAGGTAAGCAGCAATACGGTGGACAACGCGGCGACTGCGGACACGCAGGCGCCGTTGCTGTCATCGGCTGCGTCTCCCGGCTCAGGCGTCAACCCCAGAGTCAACCTGTTCGGTCTCGATCGCGCTGCGCTGCGCGAGCAGTTCGAGAAGATGGGCGAAGCCGGATTCCGTGCCGATCAGGTCATGCTGTGGATCTATCGGCGCGGCGTCTCCGACTTCGAACTGATGAGCAACATCGGCAAGGCGCTGCGGGCGCGCCTGGCTGCGCATTTCGTCATTCGTCCGCCCGAACTGGTCACCGAGCAGGTCTCGGTCGACGGCACCCGCAAGTGGGTGCTGAAGCTCGAGCAGGCCCTCGGAGAAAAACCCGGCAAGCCGGTGACGATGATCGAAACCGTCTACATCCCGGAAGCCAATCGCGGCACCTTGTGCATTTCCTCGCAGGCAGGTTGCGCGATGGATTGCTCGTTCTGCTCGACCGCCCAGGGCGGCTTTTCGCGGAACATGAGCACGGCCGAGATCGTTGCCCAGGTCTGGTTCGCCGGCAAGACGCTCGGTGGCGATTTCCAGAACGAACGCGTCATTTCCAACGTCGTGTTCATGGGCATGGGCGAGCCGCTCGCCAACTACAACAACGTGCTGCCGGCGATCCGGATTCTGCTCGACGACTTCGGCTTCGGTCTGTCCAAGCGCCGGGTCACGGTGTCGACGTCCGGCCTGGTGCCGTTCATCGATCGCCTTGGTGGTGATGTCGACACCGCGCTGGCGATCTCGCTGCACGCGGCCAACGACAAGCTGCGCGACCAGCTGGTGCCGATCAACAAGAAGTATCCGATTGCCGAATTGATGGAGGCCTGCAAGCGGTATCTCGCAGGCAAGGATCGCAAGTCGCACATCATCTACGAGTACGTGATGCTCGACGGCGTCAACGACCAGCCCGAACACGCCCGCGAACTCGCCAGGTTGCTCAACAGCCAGGGTCAGGCGGCGAAGGTCAATCTGATTCCGTTCAACCCGTTTCCGGAAGCGCGCTACAAGCGCTCGACGCCGGAAGCGATCACCCGTTTCTCCGAGATTCTTCGCGCCAAGGGGCTGCTGACGATGACGCGTCGCACCCGTGGCGAGGACATCGACGCCGCGTGCGGTCAGTTGGTGGGGAAGGTTCAGAGCAAGCAGAAGAAGCGCTTGGGTGACATTCTGGTGCGCGTGCAGTGAGGTTCGCTGCACGCGGTCTGCTGCTCGTTCTGATCACCACCGCGATCAGCGGCTGCGTCACCGAAACCACCGGCAATCTGCGTCCGCAGTCGCCGCCGGATCTGGTCGAAGCAGCGCGCATCAACACCCAGCTGGGCAGTGACTACGCCCGCCAGGGTCGCTACGACGTGGCCGAGGAAAAGCTGCGCAAGGCGGTCGAGCAGAACGAACGCTACGCCCCGGCACACACCGCGCTCGCCTATGTGCTGACCCAGACCGGCAACCGCATCGATGCCGAGCGCGAGTACCGCCGCTCGCTGGCGCTGGCGCCGAATGACGCCGGCACGCACAACAATTTCGGCGTCTTTCTGTGCGGCCAGGGCAAGTACGCCGAGGCAGATCGCGCGTTCAAGGTGGCGCTGGCGGATCGCAATTACCAGACGCCCGAAGCGGCCTGGACCAATGCCGGCGTCTGCCAGATGAAGGCCGGCAATCTGCCGGTGGCCGAGAACGATTTTCGCCAGGCGCTGAAGATCAATCCGGACTTTGCCGATGCGCTGGCGCAGATTTCGCTGCTGACTTTCCGTCACAACGATTGGCTGCGCACCCGCGCTTTCATTCAGCGCTATGAGAAAGTGGGCGTTCGGACGCCGGAAATTCTGCTGATCGCCGCCTTCACCGAACGCAAGCTCGGCGACAAGGTGGCGGCCCGTCGCTACGAACAGACGTTGCTGCGCGAGTTCCCAGAATCCGACCAGGCTGTGCAACTACAGAAGAATCTGCCTGCACCATGACTTCCGATCCGATCATTCCGACCCTGCGCGTGGCTACCGAAACCGACGCTGCAAAGCCTGACTCGAACTCCGTTGCCCCGAGCGCCGCCGGCGGCCCCGGCCGGATGATTCGCACGGCGCGAGAACGCGCCTCGATGAGCATCGAGGAGCTGGCGGTGCAGACGCGCCTCGCCCGGCCGACGCTCGAAGCGCTGGAAAGCGATGATTTCTCGACCCTGCACGAAGCGGTTTACGTGCGCGGCTATTACCGCAAGTGCGCCAAGGTGCTGAAGCTGCCGGAGGCGGAGCTGATCGGCGCCTACGACAAGCTGCTGGGGCCGAAGGCGCCGCCGCTGCCGACCAAGCTGCTGCTCGGCAGTGACGGTTCGACGATGGGTTCGATGAGCCGCCGCGGCGGTGGCCCGAGCCTGCCGCTGGTGCTCGCCATTGCGGTGGCAGTCGGCGTCGGACTCTGGTTCCTGGTCCACGAGTCGCCGAGCCTGGTGCCGACGATCGAGCCGACCACGCCGCCGCCGGCTGCCGTGGTCGAGCCGGCTCCGGCGCCGACTTCGTCCCTCGAAGCACAGCCGGGTGTTCCCGCCAGCGAATTCGCGACGCCGATGCCGGGCGAAGCGCCAGCGTCTGGCGCAGCCGTAACCGGCACCGAGCCGGCTGCCGCCAGCGCAGCGGAACCCGTTGTCGCCGGCTCCGGCGCGCTGGTGCTCAATTTCACCGCCACCTCCTGGGTGAGAGTCGACGATGCCGACGGCCGCTTGCTGCTGTCCGGCAACCAGCGGGCCGGCGATCATCAGGTGCTGCGCGGACGCCTGCCGTACGCGCTGTTCATCGGCTATGTGCCGGGCGTGACCATCGAGTTCGACGGCAAGCCGTTCGACCTCAAGCCGCACATGCGCGACAACTCGACGGCCCGCATCAGCCTGCCGTTTGTCGAGCCCGCAGCTGCGCCAGCCACAACGCCCTGAGTCCAGCCGTTGCCCCTCCTGTTCCCGTTCCGGCTTTGCGCCGCAGCCCTGCCGGTTCCCAGAATTCCGTCATGAAGATCCAGTCCGTACGCGGCATGAACGATGTCCTGCCGGCCGATTCGTCGGCCTGGCAGCACGTTCACGCCGTCGCTGCCCAGGTGTTCGCCGCCTACGGCTACGGCGAGCTGCGCCTGCCGGTGGTCGAGCGTACCGAGTTGTTCAAGCGCGCGGTCGGTGAAGTGACCGATGTCGTCGAGAAGGAGATGTATTCGTTCGAGGATCGTGGCGGCGAGCGCCTGAGCCTGCGTCCCGAGCTGACCGCCGGCGTGATCCGCGCCGGCATCGAGCACGGCATCCTGTTCAACCAGCAGCAGCGCATCTGGTGCACCGGCCCGGTGTTCCGCTACGAGCGTCCGCAGGCGGGCCGTTATCGGCAGTTCCATCAGCTCGATGTCGAAGCCTTCGGCATCGCCACGCCGGATGCCGATGTCGAGATCATCGCCATCGCCGCGCAGCTCTGGAAGCGCCTCGGCATGAGCGGCTTCCAGCTGCAGATCAACACGCTCGGCACCTTGCCGTCGCGGGCGGCGCATCGCGCGGCCCTGATCGACTATCTGGTCCAGCACGAAGCCGCGCTCGACGAAGACGCCAGGCGCCGCCTGCATGCCAATCCGTTGCGGGTGCTCGATTCCAAGGTGCCGGCGACCCAGGCGATCGTCGAAGGCGCGCCGTCGCTGCTCGATTACCTGGATGAGGCCTCGATCGCGCACTTCGATGCCGTCAAGGCCGGGCTCGAAGCGCTGGGCATCGCCTACGTCATCAATCCGCGGCTGGTGCGTGGACTCGACTACTACACGCACACGGTGTTCGAGTGGGTCACCGACCAGCTCGGCGCCCAGGGCACGGTCTGTGCCGGCGGCCGCTATGACGGTCTGGTCGAGCAGCTGGGCGGCCCGAAGACCACCGGCGTCGGCTTCGGCCTCGGCATCGAGCGGCTGATCCTGCTGATGGCCGTGCAGCAGGTGCCGGTGGTGTCGAATCAGCCGCAGGTCTACCTCTGCCGCTTCGGTACCGAAGCCGAGCGCGTGGCGCTGCAGCTGTCGGAAACGCTGCGCGATCAGCTGCCCGGTCTGCGCCTGGTGCTGAACGCCGGCGGCGGCAGTCTCAAGTCCCAGCTCAAGCGTGCCGATGGCTGCGGCGCGCGGCTGGCGCTGATCATTGGCGACGACGAAGCGGCTGCCGGCGCCGTTCAAGTAAAATCGCTGCGCGGCGAGGGCGAAGCCTTCACCTGTGCCCGAACCGAACTGGCTGCGGAACTCTCGCGCCGGCTCGCGCTCTGAAGCCGCGAGCCTCTCCTCGACACACATTTTCTCACCTGATTGGAAGCGGTTCGAACCCGATTCAAATCCGGCCCTGACGCGACGCTGACCCGAGACTGCAACGATGAGCACCCATTACGACGACGAAGCCCAAGTCGAAGACCTGCGCCGCTGGTGGAAGGACAACTGGTTGCCGCTGGCCGTCGGTCTGGGCCTGGGTCTCGCTGCAATCTTCGGCTGGGAGTACTACCGCACCCAGAAGAACCAGACGCGCGCCGAAGCCTCGCAGCTGTTCGAGGAACTGAAGACCGCGGTCACCGCCAAGAAGTACGACGACGCGGTGAAGATGGCCGATCGTCTGGCCAGCGATTTCGAGTCCACGCCGTACGCGGCGGCCGGTGCGATGAAGCTGGCCCAGGCGGCCGTCGACGACAACAAGCTCGACGATGCGCGCATCCGTCTCGAATGGGCCTATGCCCACGCCGATGACGAAGCGCTGAAGCCGCTGATCCATCTGCGCCTGGCCCGCGTGCTCTGGCAGCAGGGCAAGGCGCCTGACGCGCTGAAGCTGCTCGATGCGGGTGCCGACAGCTACGCCGTGCTGTTCGACGAACTGCGCGGCGACATCAAGCTCGCCGAAGGCGATCGCGCGGCTGCACTCGCGGCCTACACCAAGGCGATCAGTGGACTCGACGGCGAGACCACTGGCACGCCGAACGCGCCGATCGCCGAATCGCTGCAGCACAAGATCGATGATCTGGCCGATGTCGCGGCGGTGAAATCGTGAAGCCAGCCTTTAACAATTCACTCCGCAGCAGTTTGAGTCTGCTGCTGATCGCGGCGCTGGCCGCGACCACCGCCTGCTCGTCGAAGCCGAAGCTGCGCGAACCGACCAAGCTGGTCGAGGTCAAGCCGGAAATCAAGGTCCAGCAGCTCTGGTCGCGCTCGGCCGGAAACGGCAGCGGCGGCTTCTATTCCGGCCTGCGTCTGGACCTGGAATCCGATGCGCTGTACGCCGCTGCGATCAATGGTGGCGTGTTCGCGCTCGATCCGAAGACCGGTGCCACCATCTGGCAGAGCAAGACCAAGTCGCGAGTGATTTCCGGCCCCACGGTCGCTGCCGACCTGGTCTTCGTCGGCACGCTCGATGGTGACGTGATTGCCCTGAAGCGCGCCGATGGCAAGGAAGCCTGGCGTCATCGCCTGCTCAGCGAAGTGGTCGCGGCGCCAGTGGCGAGCGGCGACATCGTCGTCGTGCGCAGCGTCGATGGCCGCCAGTTCGGCCTGTCGGTTGCCGACGGCAGCCGGGTCTGGAACTTCGATCGTGCCGAGCCGAATCTGACGCTGCGCGGACTGTCGAAGCCGCTGATCCTCGGCAATCGTGTCTACATCGGTCTGGACAGCGGCAAGCTGGTGGCGCTGAACCTCGCCGACGGCGTGCCGGCCTGGGAGCAGAACCTGTCGGTGCCGACCGGCCGTTCCGAGCTGGAACGCCTGACCGATGTCGACGCCGATCTGCTCGCGGCCGACAACGGCATCTACGCGGTCAGCTACGGCAACGACATCGCGCTGATCGACCCTGTGGCCGGCGAAAGCCGCTGGCGTCGCAGCATCAAGAGCTATACCGGCATGAGCGCCGACGATGCCCATCTTTACGTCACCGACAACGATGGCCTGCTGTGGTCGCTGGACGCCGATACCGGTGCGGTGAACTGGAAGCAGGAGACGCTGAAGTTCCGTCGCCTGTCGCCGCCTGCCGTGTTCGGCAAGTACATCGTCGCCGGCGACTACAAGGGCTATCTGCACTGGTTCGAATCGGGTGATGGCCACGAGGTCATGCGGGGCAATCTGGGTGGCGATGCTGTGACTGCGTCGCCGGTCAGCGATGGCGAGCGCCTGTATGTGCTCAACGTCTCCGGCGATATCGCCGCCTACCAGCTCGCCCCGACGAAGTAGGCACGCACAAGTGGCAGGCCGAGCCGGGAATCCGGTTCGGCTGAAGCCAGGTTCGATGCCTATTGCATCGGGCTGCAGTCCACGCCCCGGTAGCGTCAGCGCTCCGGGGCTTTTGTCGTCATGGCGTCGCCCGCGTAGGCTGGCCGCCACCGCTATGTTTTCCTGATGGTCGTGAATCATGAGCAGCATCCCTGAAGTGCCCCCTGCAGCATCCCCCGACGTCGAAGCCGCGCGCATGCTGCCGGTCATCGCCCTCGTCGGCCGTCCGAACGTCGGCAAGTCGACCCTGTTCAATCGCTTCACCAACAGTCGCGATGCCCTGGTCGCCGATTACGCCGGCCTGACGCGTGATCGCCAGTACGGTCAGGGCACCTTCGAGCGCAAGCGCTTCATCGTCGTCGACACTGGCGGCCTGATGCCGGAATCCGCCGATGCGCTGGCGCTGCTCGCCGAACAGCAGGCGCGGATCGCCATCGAGGACGCCGACACCGTGCTGTTCCTGGTCGATGCCAAGGCTGGCCTGATGGCCTCGGACATCGAGATCGCCAACGTGCTGCGCAAGCTGGGCAAGCCGGTACGCCTGCTGGCCAACAAGTCGGAAGGCATGACCAAGATGCTGGTCGCCGACTTCTACAAGCTGGGCCTCGGCGAGCCGACGGTGATCTCCGCCGAGTTTGGCGACGGCATCGGCGGACTGCTGCGCGACCTGCTGGCCAACACGCCGCAGAACACCGAAGAACCGGAATGGGACGACGGCACGATTCGCGTCGCGATCGTCGGCCGACCGAACGCCGGCAAGTCGACCCTGGTCAATCGCCTGATCGGCGAAGACCGCGTGCTGTCGTCCGAACAGCCGGGTACCACGCGTGATTCGATCAGCGTGCCGTTCGAGTGGGGTGGCCGCAAGTTCGAGCTGATCGATACCGCCGGCGTGCGCCGCAAGTCCCGGGTCACCGAAGTGATCGAAAAGTTTTCGATCGTCAAGACCTTGCAGGCGATCGACCGCGCCCATGTGGTGATCTCGATGGTCGACGCCCAGGACGAGATCGGCACTCACGATGCACGGATCATGGGCCTGGTCGCCCATCACGGCCGCGCGATGGTGCTGGCGGTCAACAAGTGGGACGGCCTGGACATGGACAAGCGCAAGTGGGTGCGCGACATGGTCGATTTCAAGCTGCCGTTTCTCGACTACGTGCCGGTCGATTTCGTCTCGGCCCTGCACGGCTCGGGCTTGCGCGAGCTGATGGAACACGTGGTCGCCGGCTACGAAGCGACGACCCGCGAAATGGCGACGCCGGAACTGAACCGGGTGCTGATCGCCGCCGTCGAAAAGCACGCACCGCACGCCATCCTTGGTCGCCGCATCAAGCTGCGCTACTGCCATCAGAGTGGCCGCAATCCGCCGGCGATCATGATTCACGGCAACCAGACCGACAAACTCAAGGACAGCTACGTCAGCTACCTGGCGAACACTTTCCGTGAAGCTTTCAAGCTGCAGGGCGTGCCGCTGAAGCTCGAGTTCAAGACCGGCGACAACCCGTTCAAGAACAAGAAGAGCGACCTTTCGCCGGCGATGCAGATGAAGGCGAAGCGTCTGGCGGCGCAGTCGGCAAGAACCAAGAAGTAGGCGTTAGTGGTGCGCAGCGTCATTCTGGGAAGCTTGCTGATCGGGGCGATCCTCTGCGGCGCGCACGCTGCGCTGTTCTCCTGCGGAGGCTATGCAGAGCACAACTTCCTTCGTCTGATCATCTTGCTGATCCTGGTGACAGTAGCCGGTCTGCTGCCAAGCGGCGAGTCAGCGACTGCGGGGCGCCGACTTTCGTTTGCGGGGGCTGTTCTAGGCGTTTACTGGCTTTCGCGGGGCGCGCTGGCGCCGTTGTATCCGGGAATGCCTGCGTCGATTCCTGAATACCTTCGCGTGGCGTGGTTCGCGATCGGGAAGGGTTCGTGCTGAATCCCGCGACTCGACCACATGGGCGCGCAAAATGAACCGTCGCCGCATCGCCGTAACCCTCGCGGGGATCGCGGCCTTCATCAATCTCTACGCGCCGCAGTCGCTGCTGCCGCTGCTGCGCGACTGGATTGGCAATGATGCCGCGCGCGCCGGATTGATCGTTTCAGCAGGAACATTCGGTGTCGCCATCGCCGCGCCGTTCGCCGGGCTGCTGGCCGATCGTTTCGGGCGCCGCCGGGTGATCGTCATCGCGGCCTTCCTCGCCGTCGTTCCCGGCCTGCTCGCCGGTCTGGCGCCGACGCCGGAAGCGCTGATGCTGATCCGTCTCGTCCAGGGTCTGTGCCTGCCGGGCATCTTCGCGGTGACCGTTGCCTACATCGCCGAGGAATGGCCGGCGGCGGAGGCGAGGGCGGTGACCGCGGTGTATGTCGCCGGCACCATCGGCGGCGGTTTCTGCGGCCGGCTGCTGTCCGGCGTGGTGGCCGAATTCGCCGGCTGGCGATGGGCATTCGCGTCGCTGGCACTGCTGCAACTGGCGCTCGCGCTGCTGATCCGGGTCTGGTTGCCGCCGGGTCGAGATATCCCCCGGCTGCGCGGCACGCCGCGCACGCCGCTGCTGCCCTTGCTGCTGCGTCCGGGCCTGCGCGGCGCCTACGCGACCGGTTTCCTGATGCTGTTCGCGCTGGTCGGCGGCTTCACCTACATGACTCTGCATCTGTCGCAGGCGCCGTACTCGCTGGGGCCGGCGGCGCTGTCGACGATCTTCGTCGTCTATCTCGCCGGCATCGTCATCACGCCGTACTCGGGCCGGCTGCTGAACGCCTATGGCCACGCCAAGGTGCTGGTGATGGCCTGGGCGTTCGGCGTGACCGGGCTGCTGCTGACCCTGTTCCCGCCGCTGCCGGTGATCGGTGTCGGCCTGTGCCTGTTCTCGCTCGGCCTGTTCATCGCCCAGACCGCGACCACCAGCTTCGTCAGCGAATCGGCCGGACTGCAGCGCGGCCCGGCGGTTGGCCTGTATGTGACCTGTTACTACCTCGGCGGCAGCGCCGGCGGCGTGATCCCGGCTGTGGTCTGGCACTGGGCCGGCTGGCCCGGCGTGGTCGGGCTGATGTGCTGCGCCGGCGGCATCGCGGCGCTGATCGGCTGGCGCAGCTTCCGCTTCCCAAAGGACGAGCCGCATCCGGTTGAGGATGCGGTGCCGGAGGTTGGCGGCGAGGCTTGAGGCAGGCGCCTTCGTAGGTCGGCCAAGGGCCGACCTACGGGTGAGTCTGGGCTCAGCGCCCCACCAGGCTGCGCGCGATCACTTCCTTCATGATCTCGCTGGTGCCGCCGTAGATGCGCTGGATGCGCGCGTCGGCCCAGTAGCGGCTGATCGGGTATTCGGTCATGTAGCCATAACCGCCGAACAGCTGCAGGCAGGCATCGGTGACCCGGCCTTCCATCTCGGTGGTCGACAGCTTGACCATCGCGGCGGTCGGCACGTCGAGCTTGCCGAGCGCGTATTGCGCACTGCATTTCTCGACGAAGGCGCGGTGCACTTCGACATCGGTCTTGCACTTGGCGAGTTCGAAACGGGTGTTCTGGAAGCTGGCGATCGGGTTGCCGAAGGCCTTGCGCTCCATCGTGTACTTGATGGTCTTTTCCAGCGCGCCCTGCGCATGGCCGACCGCGGTGACGGCGAGGGCCAGGCGCTCGCGTGGCAGCTCGTCGACCAGGTGACCGAAGCCGCCGCCGACGCGGCCGAGCACTTCATCGGCGGAGATCTTCACGTTGTCGAAGAACAGCTCGCTGGTATCGGCCGAGTGCAGGCCGATCTTGTCGAGATTGCGGCCACGCTTGAAGCCGGGCAGGGAGGTATCGAAGGTGAACAGCGTGGTGCCCTTGGCGCCGGTCTTCGGGTCGGTCTTGGTCGCCAGGACCACGACGCCGGCGTGCTGGCCATTGGTGATGAAGGTCTTCGAGCCATTGATGACGTAGCCACCTTCACCGTCCGGCAGGGCGCTGGTCTTGATGCCCTGCAGGTCGGAGCCGGCGCCCGGTTCGCTCATGCCGATGGCGCCGATGCACTCGCCGCTGGCCATCTTCGGCAGGTACTTCTGGCGCTGGAATTCCGTGCCGAGATGGAGGATGTACGGGGCGGCGATGTCGGAATGCACCGACAGGTTCGAAGCCAGCGCCAGGAAGCCCATGCGCGCAGCTTCTTCGAGCACCACCATCGAGAACTCGAACGGCGCGCCGGCACCGCCGTACTGCTCCGGCATGTCGACGCAGAGCAGGCCGTTGGCGCCCATGTCCGTGTACAGCGAGGCCGGGAACTTGCCGCCCTTCTCCCATTGCTCGTAATGCGGTTCGACGTTTCCCGCGAAGAAGCGGATGACGTTGTCGCGGAACAGTTCGAGTTCGGCGGCGTCGACGGCGGGCGCGGAGGAAGCAGGCAGGGGAGCGTTCATCAGGGGATCCGGAAGAGTACAAGTGTTGACGTAAAGGATAGCCCCGCGCTGCGGCAAAAGCAGCAGCGGAGCAGCCCGCGCCAGTGGCCATATCTTGCTGCGTCGAGCCGGCTGACATAGCGTCCGCTCGGGCCGAACCTGCCCCCGGAAGCCGATGCCATGTCCCCGCTGATCAATCGCCGCGATCTGTCGTTCCTGCTCTACGAATTGCTCGATGTCGAAGCGCTGTGCGCGCGCAGCCGCTATGCGATGCACGATCGCGACAGCTTCGAAGCGGTGATCGACGCCGCGCATCGCCTGGCCGTGGAGCAGTTCCTGCCGCATGCCGCCAAGGCCGATGCCCAAGAGCCGACTTTCGATGGCCAGACGGTGACCATGATCCCGGAGGTCAAGGCTGCGCTCGCGGCTTATGTCGACGGCGGTTTTCTCAGCGCGTCCTTCGACGCTGAACTCGGCGGCCTGCAGTTGCCGTACACCATCGCGTCGGCAGTCAACGGCCTGTTCGTCGGCGCCAATTGCGGCACCGCCGCCTATCCGTTCCTGACCACGGCGGCGGCCAATCTGCTGCGCGTGCATGGCTCGCCGGAGCAGAAGATCCGCTATCTGCAGCCGATGCTGGCCGGCCGCTACTTCGGCACCATGTGCCTGTCCGAGCCGCAGGCCGGTTCCTCGCTCGCCGACGTCCTCACGCGCGCCACGCCGGAAGCGGACGGCCGCTATCGCATCAGCGGCAACAAGATGTGGATCAGCGGCGGCGAGCACGAACTGGCAGAGAACATCATCCATCTCGTGCTGGCGCGGATCGACGGCGCGCCGGCAGGCACCAAGGGCATTTCGCTGTTCATCGTGCCGAAATACCGGCTCGATGCGGATGGCAATCCCGGCCCGCGCAACGGCGTTCGGCTGGCCGGCCTGAACCACAAGATGGGCTATCGCGGCACCACCAACTGCGCGCTGAACTTCGGCGACGTCGCGGGCGAGCCCTGCTACGGCGAGCTGGTCGGCCGAGCCAACGAAGGTCTGGCGGGCATGTTCCACATGATGAACGAGGCCCGCATCGGCGTCGGGCTCGGCGCGACCATGCTTGGCTACGCCGGCTATCGCTACTCGCTGGACTACGCGAAGACCCGGCTGCAGGGGCGACTGGCCGCGAACCGCGATCCGTCTTCGAAGCCGGTGGCGATCATCGAGCACAGTGACGTGCGGCGGATGCTGTTGGCGCAGAAGGCTTACGTCGAAGGCGGCCTGGCGCTTGGGCTTTGCTGTGCAAGCCTGGTCGACGAACAGGCCACGGCCGACAGTAGCGAAGCGCATACCGAAGCCGGGCTGCTGCTGGACATCCTGACGCCGGTCGCCAAGGCCTGGCCGTCCGAGTGGTGCCTGGAAGCGAACAAGCTGGCGATCCAGGTGCTCGGTGGTTACGGCTACACGCGCGACTATCCGGTCGAACGCCTGTATCGCGACAACCGCCTGAACCCGATCCACGAAGGCACCAACGGCATCCAGGCGCTCGATCTGCTTGGCCGCAAGGCCTTGATGAACAACGGCGCGGCGCTGAAGCTGCTGCTGTCGCGGATCGCGGCGACGGCGCAGGCCGCTGGCGAGTTCACGGCTCTGGCCGAGCATGCGCAGGCGCTTGCCGCTGCGGTGGCGCGCATCGCCGGCACCACGCGGCGGCTCGCGGCCGTCGCTCAGCGGGGTGAAACGGAGCTGTTCCTCGCCAATGCCAGCAGTTATCTGGACCTGGTCGGCCACACGGTCATCGCCTGGCTGTGGCTGCGTCAGGCCTGTGTTGCCCAGCTTGCAATGGCCTCGGCCTCGACGGCGGATGCGGCGTTCTACACCGGCAAATTGCAGACCTGCCGCTGGTTCTTCCGCCACGAGTTGCCGAAGACCTCGGCGCAGGCGGCGCTGCTCGACAGCCTCGACGACACCGTCCTGAAAATGGACTTGGCAGGGTTCTAGCTTCTGAAGATCAAGAAAATGTAACTGTTTGCTGGCGCCGCTCCGGTGGACCGGCTTAAATGCATGAGCACGAGGCGGCTCTGTCGCTCGCAACCCGGATGCCTTCTACGCATCAATGATCGTCCCGATGCCCATGATCGCTGCGTTCGCCGAGCATGTTCGCGAACGCTACAAACCGGACCAGCCCGAATCGTTCTGGGCCTGCACGCCGCTGTTTCGCCGCCTGGCCGATCCGACTTTCGCTGGGCAGATGATCAATCACACCTTGCATGCGCTGAATTGCGATCCGCACCACTCTGGCGACTGGTCGGCCCGGCAGATCGTGCTGGTGCGCGAACCGGCGTGGACCCTGTCGCTGCAGTTGATCGATCGGCCGCGTCGCTACATCCACAGCTCGCCTTCGCATCTGCTGATCACGGCGCTGAGTGGTCTGCCGCTGAGCGGCGAGCTTTACGATCTGCCGCCCGGCTACGACAACGCGGTGTTCGATCCCTCACTGAAGCTCGTGCCTGCCGGACCATTCAAGCTCGCGGCCGGCGAGATTCTGGCCATCGATGCCGATTGCCATGCGGCCGACTTTCGCGTCGAGCGGCCGATGATGCTGCTGAAGCTGGCCACGGCGCCGGTGCAGACCCTGGAGTGGCTGTTCAGCAAATCCACCCTGCATCCCTGGCAGGCCAACGATGCCGATGCCGCGATGACCAATCTGAGAGTCGGCGCCTATGTGCTGGGCCGCCTCGCCCACCAGTCATCGCTGGAGCCGATCAAGACGCTGACCGCGCACGCCAACCAGAACGTGCGCTGGGCGGCGATCCAGAGCCTCGGCCGCCTGAGCCGTGCCGAAGCGCAGAAGGTGTTGCGGGCCGCGCTCGATGATCCGCATCCCACCGTGCGTCACGCGGCGAAGCAGGTGATCGACGAGGCCGAGCGGCCGGTACGGAAAAGCTGAGCCATGGCCATGACCGTGACCTCTGCGACTCAGAAGAACGCCAGCATCGAGGAGTTCATCGAATATCTCGAGCAGAACGGCATCGACCCGCGCGATGTCGACAGCATCGCCAGTGCGGCGCCGATGCTGAGCGCGCTGACCAATGATCGCGAGTTGATCGTGCGGCCGCTGAATCAGTATCTGAAGCTGGGTTTCAAGGGTTCGATGCCGGGTCTCGAGCAGTCGATTCCGCTCGCCGTTCACGGTGACTTCCGGTTGCGCGCCAATGTCTGGCCGTCGACCTCCGACATCACCGCCGGCCGGGTGCTGCCGGATCAGTTCGCGTACGACCACGCGCACGACCACAACTTCCATTTCATGACCATTGCCTACTTCGGCACCGGCTACGTCACGGAAATCTACGAGTACGACTACGAACGGGTCGAAGGCTATATCGGCGAGATGGTCGAGTTGCGCTTTCTCGAACGCACCCAGTTCTCGGCCGGCCGGGCGATGCTTTACCGCGCCAGCCGCGATCTGCACATCCAGTTCCCGCCGGAGGATCTCAGCATCACCCTGAGCCTGATGGCAGACCTGCCCGAACTACGCAGCCGCGACCAGTTCTTCTTCAATTTGCAGCACCGCACGATCAGCGGCTTCGCGCCGCACTCGGAAACCTCGCGGCGGATCGACATCATCAGCATGGCCGGACAGGCCGGCAATGACGACACCTGCCAGATGCTCAACGATATGGCGCAGAGCCATCCCTGCCGACGCACGCGGCTGGCCGCCTATGAAGCGCTGGTGCGCCTGCGGCCTGCGGAGGCGGTGGGAATCTGGGAGCGCGCGGCGGGCGACAGTGCGCCCCTGGTGGCCAACGAGGCGCGGGCGCGGCTGGCCGGCTGAAGCAGGGTTTCAGCGAATACCGACGGTCACCGGCTCGCGCGCCGCCACGGCGGTGGCATGGGCATCCATGCCGTTCTCCTCGAAGGCCACGGCCCAGGCTTCGAAATCGGCAGCCGGCAGCGCTCGCGTGAAGTAGAAGCCCTGCTGCAGCTTGCAGCCGAGGATGCGCAGCTGGCGCATCTGGGCAGTGTTCTCCACACCTTCGGCGATCACGCCAAGATCGAGATTCTGGGCCAGGGTCAAGGTCGCCGAAACGATCGCCAGTGCCTGCTTGGAAGCGCCCATCGAGGTCACGAACTGGCGATCGATCTTGATCTTGTCGATCGGCAGCCGCTGCAGGTAGCTGAACGAGGAATAGCCGGTACCGAAGTCGTCGAGGCCGATGCGGAAGCCGAGGCGTTTGATCTCGGTGAGCATCGTGTGGCTGTACTCGGTCGAGTCGAGCAGGGCACTTTCAGTCAACTCGAAATCGATCAGCCGTTCGCGCGAGCCCGGCGCGCTGCTGAAGCCGCGCAGCAGTTGCAGGATGCGGCCATCGTGCACCTGACGTACCGACAGATTCACCGATACCCGCAGGCGGCGGTTCTTGGCGGCCCAGATCTGCGCCTGCTCGTGCGCCTTGATCAGGCACAGCTCGCCGAGCTGGTTGATCAGGCCGGAATCTTCGGCGACCTGGATGAACTCGCTCGGCGGCATCAGGCCGTTTTCGGGGTGGCGCCAGCGCAGCAGCGCTTCGGCACCGACCACCAGACCCTTCTCGACATCGACCACCGGCTGGTAGAACGGCTCGAACTCGTCGCGCTCCAGGCCGCGACGGATCTCGCTGGCCAGCGCCAGTTGCCGGCGCATGGTGCCGGTCAGTTGTGCCGAGGCGAAGCGGGCGTTGTTGCGGCCGTTCTTCTTGGCGACGAACATCGCCGCATCGGCGCTGGCGATGATCTGTTCGGCGGTTTCGCCATCGCCGGGAAACACGGCGATGCCGATCGACACCGACATGTTCAGCAGGTGATCGCCGAACGGATAGCTTTCGGCGAGGCCACGCAACAGGCAATCGGCCTGCTCGCGCAGCGGCGTTTCCAGCGCGCTGCCGGCATCGAGGCCGTCGACGGTGATCGTGAACTTGTCGCCGCCGTGCCGGCACAGCAGCGCGCCGGGTGGCATGAAGCGGTGCAGGCGTGCGGTCGCTTCGCAGAGATAGCGATCGCCGGCCTTGTGGCCGAACTTGTCGTTGACGGCGCGGAAGTTGTCGAGATCGACATAGAACAGCGCCACCGGTTCGCGGGTTTGCCGCGAGCGGTCGATCGCTCGCTGCAGGGTTTCTTCAAGCCGGGCGCGGTTGCCGAGGCCGGTCAGCGGATCCTGGTAGGCGAGCCGGCGCAGGCGTTCGGCCTGATCGCGGAACTGGCGCAGCGCCACGGCGATGTCTCCGAACTCGTCGGGGCGGATCGGCGGCAGGTCGATGTCGATCTCGCCGGCATTGACCTGGCGGATGGCGTTGGTGGTGGCCTGCAATGGCCGGATCACCGAACGCACGATGCCGAGCGTCATCAGCACGCCGAGCAGTCCGGCACCGCCGATGATGGCCGCACACAGACGCACCAGATCCTTCAGCCGGCTGTGCTCGGCCGCCTGCAGCTCGCCGGTGCGCAGCTGTTCGCGCTTGCTGGCGGTCTGCAGGGTTTCATCGATCAGATCGATGCGTTGCTGCAGCGCCAGCAGCAGGGGCGCTGCTCGTTCGGGATCGCCGGATGTCGCGGAATCGAGCGCGCGCACCGACAGGCCATCGATCTCGTCGCTGGCTTCCTCGATCAGCCTGGCGCTGATCGGGTCAGCACCGGAAAGCTTGAGCAATTCGCCATCGAAGCTGGCCTTGGCTTCGCGCTGCGCTTTCCTGGCCGCATCCTGCTGCTGCCGGTTGGGCGTCTGGATCGCATTGCCCAACTGGCCGCTGTAGCGGCGCACCAGACTCATCGCCTGCTGGGCTGCGTAAATGGTCTCGAAGCGATCGAATTGCTGGACGCGCGCCGCGTTGGCTTCCTGGTCGCGCAGCATCACCGAGCCGATCACCAGACTGGCACCGCCCAGCACCGCGACCAGACCCAGGCAAAGGGTCATCAGCCGAGTTCTGACGCTGAAAGTCGGTCTCTTCATCCGGGTAAGAGCGTGCCGGCAGGGGTTGCGTTCGGCCTCGCGCGAAATGACAGCAAGACGATGTCCGGATGATAGGTCAATGACACTGGAAGTCGCGTGAGTCAAAGACCCCAAGATATTTGCATTAATGCACGGTTGCCCCGTTTCAGGGCATCGAGACTGCAGCGGTCAGCAAGGGCCGCACTTGGGTCAGCAACCATTCCAGACGTCGGTCCTCGGCGGCGGCATCGTGGCGCAGGAAGCGGTCGACACCCTCACCGTGAAACAGCGTGACCATGGTGTCGACGATCACCGGGAAATCCGGCAGCGACCTTGCCGCTTCCGGCAGCAGCAAGGTGGCCAGCGCCTGATCTTCGGCGGCGCGGCGCTGCCACAGCGGCAGTAGTGCTTCATGCAGGGCCGGATCGGTACGGGCGGCGATCAGCAGTTCGAACCAGGCCTGATGCAGCGGCGAGCGGACATTGGCGCGCAGCACGTCGAGCGCCAGCCGCAGTTCGTCCTCGCGGCTGGCGCGCAGACGCAGGAAGTCGCTGCGATACAACTCGCGCAGGCCGCGTTCGATGTCCTCGGCGACCGCGATCAGCAATTGCAGTCGGGTCGCGTAATGGCGGAACAGCGCGCCTTGCGACAGGCCGGCGCGGCTGCAGATGTCCTGCACCGTGGTCCGGTAGTAGCCCACTTCGATCAAGGCCGCCGTGGCGGCATCGAGCAGCCGCCGCGTGGTGCCGGCGCGGCGCTCGGCCTGGGTGCGGCGGGGCGGTACTGCGGCGATTTCTTCGGCGGCCTGCATCTCAGGCGGCGCGTGCCAGGGATGATTCGGGGGCGGGGCTGAAGTCGACCGCACGCGCCGGAATCTCGCCGGCCCGCAGGAAGCGGCCGTAGCCGGATTGGTTGCCGAAGTCCGTCGCGAACCGGGTCTGCCGGTAGGCCACACGGCCGTTGATGATCGTCGCCGTCACCGCAGCATCGTTGCGATTGACCATGCGCGCCACGCCGCCGAATTCCGGCATCGGCGCTTCGGCGTAGGCGGCGAGGCTATCGTCCAGCCCGTGTGGATTGATGACTGCGATATCGGCGCGATCACCGAGGCGAAGATGGCCGGCGTCGATGCCGAACCAGTCGCCAAGCTCGCCGGTGAGCCGCCAGACCGCCTTCTCCAGGCTCATGAAAGCCCGGCCTTCGGTTTGCGCGTCGTTGACCAGCTTCAGCATCCGCAGCGGGAAGTTGTAGAAGGCCATGTTGCGGATGTGAGCGCCGGCATCGGAGAACGACAGGATCGCGCCCTTTTCCTGGACGATCGCTTCCAGCCGGTGCTTGCGGTAGTTGCCGATTGTGGTCTTCCAGCGCAGCGCCTTGCCGTGGGCGACGACCAGATCGAGAAAGGCATCGACCGGATGGATGCCGCGGGCATCGGCCACTTCGCCGAAGCTCTTGCCGACGACGCTGGCATCCGGGCAGCCGACGATCGCCGCATCGTGAAAGTCGCGATGCCAGACTCTGGGCGTCAGCTTCGACTCGTAGTTCTTGCGGAACCAGCGGCGGTAGCTTTCATCCTGCAGCAGCTTGTTGCGCTCGATTTCGTCGGCCAGATGCAGCGCCGCTTCGCCGGCGCCGAACTCCTCGAAGATCACCAGATCGATGCCATCGGCGTGGACCTCGAACGGGCAGGGCAGCGCCTGCCAGCGGAAATCGGCGCCGAGAAAACGGTTGCAGAAATGGGCGAGCTTGCCGACCACGCGATGCAGCAGGCCGTTGGATTTCACGTCCATCAAGGTGATCAGGGTCGTCTTCAGCGGTTTGCGGAACCAGCCGAAGCTCGCGAACAGAAACGCGAACATGTTGATCTTGGTGACGATGTCCGGCGCGCCCTGATGAATGCGGCCGCGCCGCCTGAGGATGCGATTCAGCTGCGCGTACTCAGGCCATTTCGCATAGGTGGTCGGCAGGCTCTTGCTGCGCTCGCGGTCGCCGTCGAGCTTGTCCCACTTGGTGGTCATCGTCGACAGGCCGAGCAGGCCGACATCCAGGCCTTCTTCGAGCACCGCTTCCATGCGTTGCATCTCGGTGGCGGTGGGCTGCACCTGCTTGTCGACGGCGCGCGACAGGCCCATCACCGACACCCGCAGATCCGAGTGACCGAGAAACGCGGTGACGTTCGGGCCCAGCGGCATCTGTTCGAGATGGGCGACGTAACCGCGCGGCGTGTTCCAGGTCTTGGTCCGCTTCAGGAGCGGCAGCACTTCTTCGCGCGGGATCGATTCGACTCGGGTGAACAGGTCCGAACAGTCCTCGGCGTCGGAGCAGACCATGCCGATCGAGCAGGAGCCGAAGGTCACCGTGGTCACGCCATGGCGCACGCTTTCCTTGAGGCCCGGACCGGCAAGCAGTTCGGCGTCGTAGTGCGTGTGGGTGTCGAGAAAGCCGGGCATCACCCATTCGCCGGCCGCATTGATGACCTCGGGGCAGCCGGTTTCATCGAGCGGCGTGTCGGAGATCGCGGCCACGTGGCCGTTCCGTATGCCGAGATGGCGGATCGCCGATGGCCCGCCGCTGCCGTCGAAGTGACGGCCGTTGTTGATGATCAGGTCAAACGCTGCGTTCGCAGTCATGGTTCTCGCTCCGCTCGGGTCGCTGTGTTCGGGCACGATATGAAACATAGAGAGTGAATGCAATCTAAATTTTTCTATCGATCCGAGCTTTTGCGATCAGCCAGCCATGAACGATCGGTAGCAAAAGCCGGACGCCTCCAACTGGCAGGCAGTGGCTGCCGCGAGGATCATGCAACTCACCAAAGCGGACACCGTTCCGCGAGTCCAGGAGTGAACATCATGAATTCGATCAAACGTTTTGCCGGCACCTTGCTGTTGAGTCTGGCCGCCGTCGGCCCCGCACTGGCGGCGCCGGCGATCAACACTTTCGGCGAGGGTGGCGGCTACTTCAGCGATCCGAAACGCACCGACACCGCGATCCGCGGCTATGACCCGGTGGCCTATTTCACCGATGGCAAGCCGGTGAAGGGCAGCGACAAGTTCGTCCACGAATGGATGGGCGCCAAATGGCAGTTCGCCAGCCAGGATCATCTCGACAAGTTCAAGGCCGAGCCGGCGAAGTACGCGCCGCAGTACGGCGGCTACTGCGCCTACGGCATCGCCGAGGGTCACGTGGTGAAGATCGAGCCGGATCAGTGGAGCATCGTCAACGACAAGCTGTATCTGAACTATGACGCAGACGTTTCCAAGAAGTGGAAGCAGGACAAGGCTGGCTACATCAAGAAGGCCGATGCCAGCTTCGATAGCGTGATCAAGAAGTAGCTCGGCTCGTCTTCGACAGCGCCTTCGGAGCAGCCAGCATGGACGTCGGCGCTGTCACGTTAGAATATTGTTCAAATAACGCCCGCTTATCTGCACATCCTCAGGTGTTTTGCGCGCTCCGATCAAAGCTGCAGGCGTGGCAATCGGAGCCGCTGGCAGGATCAAGCATGACATCGGACCTATCGGGTATAGCCCGTGCTGAGTTCTTTGGCGGCAACGTGGTTCATAACGGCGCACAGGGCGCTCGTGCGGAGTTGTCACGGATGCGAGACCGTTTTCTGGGAGGCCTGTATCGCCTGATGGACAGCCCCTTGGGTGCAGTCCTCGGTGCGATGGTCTACGGCCTTTGGGCCTTTTTCGTGAATCGCCATGTCGGCTTGCCGCACGCGGCGCTGATCGGCCTCACGCACTGGATGATGAGCGTGATCATCACCATGAGCTGCGTGGTGCTGATGCGGACGCTGTTCTGGCTGCCCAGCACGCCGAAGCGCGGAGCGTGTCTGTCGATCACCGGCAGCCTGACCTTGACCTATACCCTGTTGATCAGCGTGCATCTGTTCATTGGCACGCCGAGTATTTTGCTGACACTGGCGCCGGGTTTGGCACCGACGATCGGATTCGCCGTTACCTATTCCATGCTGATGTACCGCGAGAATGCCGATATCGCCTGGACGCTGGCGCTGAAGCGCTGCGAGCCGACAGCTCTGGCGCCGCTCGGAGGTCCGCATGCACGCGCGTGATCCTCTCGGCCGTGCCGTGGTCTATGCCATCGACATGCTTCATCAAGGTGCCGGCATCGCCGAAATCGCCGAGCGTGCCGGCCTGCGTTTCGAAGAGCAGATCGGCCCGCATCTGCGCCACATCATCGAGCACTACGAAGTGCTGCTTGCCGGCATCGATCAGGGCGTCGTCGACTACGACAACCGGGACCGGGATCGCAGCGTCGAGCGTGATCCGGCGGTTGCCAAGGCGCGTTGCGAACGGCTTGCCGAAGGCCTCAAGAAAAGACTTGATCGCCCCTGGCCGGAAACGATCGCCGTGGCTTTCGATGGCGGCGTGGCGGGCGATGATCGCTTCGTCAGCGGCTCGACGCCCTTGCGGGAACTACTGTTCGTCGCTGGCCACGCCGTTCACCACTATGCGCTGCTGCGCCTGGTGCTCAAGCCGCAGGGCCTGACCCTGCCCGAGAGCGTCGGAAAGGCGGCGGCGACGATCCGCTACGAGCGCGAGCACAAGGCTTGATCAGCGCAGACAACGGGGCGGAGCAGCAGGCCGCAGCGGCAGGCTTTCAAACGACCCTCCGCGATCGCCTCGGCATCAAGCTGTCGCGGCTCGCGCGCTGGGAATTCTGGCCGGCCTGGGCGTTCTATCCGCCGATCGTCGTCTACATCCTGGCCCGCTCGGCGCGCGCCACGCCGTTCATGGCCGTGACCGCAGCAAATCCCTGCCTGAAAGCCAGCGGCATCATCGGCGAGACCAAGCAGGACGCGCTGCGACCACTGCAGGCCAACGCGCCGGACTACGTTGCCGAGTTCATGATGCTGCCGGTCGTTTGGCCGCTGGCCGAACGCGTCGAAGCGCTGAGGCGCTTTGTCGAAACGGGGCCGGGCTATCCGATCGTGCTGAAGCCGGACATCGGCCAGCGCGGCCGCGGTGTCGCAGTGATTCGCAACGAGGAACAGGCGGCCGACTATCTCGCTGCTGCGTTCGATGACGTCGTGCTTCAGCGGCACATCAGCGGCGCCGAGTTCGGCGTCTTCGTCTATCGCGATCCGAACACCGCGCGAGTCGAGCTGCTGTCGATCGTCAACAAGTGCTTTCCGACAGTCACCGGCGATGGCCATCGCTCGCTCGGCGAGCTGATTCTCGATGACCCGCGCGCGCGGCTGATCGCGCCCGGATTGTTCGAGCGTTTTGCCACGAGGCTCGATGAAATTCCGGCGGCTGATGTTGTCGTGCCGCTGGTCGAAATAGGCGCCCATTGCCGCGGCTCGCTGTTTCTCGACGGCCAGCAGTTCAAGAGCGAGCCGCTGCGGCTGGCGATGACGGCGATCGTCGATGCCGTGCCCGGCTATCACTTCGGCCGCATCGATCTGCGCTGCCCCGATGACGAAGCGCTGCGCAATGGGCGCGGCATCAAGGTGATGGAGCTGAACGGCGTCACCGCCGAATCGGCCCACATCTACCATCCGGGCACGCCGCTGCTGGAAGGCTGGAAAGCGATGATTGCGCAGTGGAAGCTGGCGATCGAAATCGGTGAAGCCAATGCCGCGGCGGGCGCACCGACGATCAGCTTCATCGAGTTGCTGAAACTGTGGCGCACCGACATGAAGCGCGGCGAACGCTGGTTTTGAGCGGCCTCTTCGGCTGACTCAGCCGCGTTGAACGATTGGTAGCAAAGCCCGTACGCAGACCACTGGCCGAGAGTGTTGTCGACGCGCAAGCTGCCTGCATCTGGCCCTTGCGGCCCATCGATGCCACAGGAGCCTGCTCATGGACTTCATCAGAAAACACGCGATCAAGCTGCCGGCGCTGTTCGTCTGCTTCGTGTTCGTGCAATCGCTGTTCTTCAAATTCACGCGCAACGTCGAAACCATCTACATCTTCGAAGAAAAGCTCGACCCCTGGGCCGCCAGCCTCGGCTTCCCCGGCCTGTTCGCGCCGGGTGGCTTGTTCAGCGCCTACGTCGTCGGCTCTGCAGAACTGGTCGCCTCGAGTCTGATCCTGTTCGGCACCTTGACCGCCCGGCCACGCATCCAGGGCCTCGGCGCCTTGATCGGACTTGGCGTGATCAGCGGCGCGATCATGTTCCATCTGTTCACGCCGCTCGGCGTGTCAGTGCGCAATGCCGACGGGAGCTTCGACGGCGGCCAGCTGTTCGGGATGGCTTGCCTGGTCTGGCTGTCCTGCCTGCTGATCGCGTTCGTTCGCCGTAACGAACTGCTCGGGCTGATCGGCATTCGGCGACCGATGATGGTTGTCTGATTCGACGCCTCCAAGCCGCTTCCAAAAATGGACGACCGGAGCAAGTCCTGCCGCGTCACAGGCAGATTGTGAGCCAGTTCTCAAAGCGAGCTGCCGCTGTCCTCGCTTAGTCCGCGTCTTGCGCACATGATCAATGCAGATGTGACATTCGTCTCAGATGTTCGCCGCGAATGCATCACGCAACCTTAGAGGGCTGATCGGGCGCCGGGAAGCGCCGATTTTCGTCAGTTGCTCACGGTCATTGATCAGTAGTTAAAAAGTCGGACGAGCTCGGGCGCTCGCAAACCGCAAACAGGGTCAGGGGATGTCGAAGAAGGCACCACCAGAATTCGGCGACGAGTCGGGTCCGTCGCTGCACAGTGCACGCTGGCGTTTCGGCGAGTTCGAACTCGACGAAACCCGGCGTGAACTGCGCTTGCGTGGCGAGCTGCTGAAGATCGAAGCCAAGCCGCTGAATCTGCTGATGATGCTGCTTCGCCATCCCGGCGAAATGATCACCAAGAATGATCTGATCGATGCGCTGTGGACCGGCCGCATCGTCACCGAATCCGTGCTCGGCAACTGCGTGGCCAAGCTGCGTCAGGTGCTCGGCGATGATGGCGCGGCATTGATCAAGACGGTGTTCGGTTTCGGCTATCGCTTCGACGTCGAAGCCCAGCTGCTGTCGGACGACGCCGTCACCATCGCGCCGCCGAAACTCGCGTTCCAGCCCGGCGACTCTCCGCCGATGCGCCCGAACTGGAAATTGATACGTCGGCTAGGCCGCTCTGGCGATTGCTGGCTGGCCGAGCACACCAAGACCCGCGCCCAGCGGGTGTTCAAGTTCACCACCGAACTGCACGGCCTGTCGGCCCTGAAGCGGGAAGTCACCGTCTACCGCCTGCTGCATGAAAGCCTTGGCGACAAGGCTTGCTATGTCGATCTGCTGGACTGGAATTTCGACGAGCCGCCGTGGTTCGTCGAAGCCGAATACTGCGCCGCCGGCAGCCTGCAGGAATGGTTCACCGCCCGTGGCGGCGTCGAACGAATTCCGCTGTCGGCGCGCCTGGAACTGATTGCCCAGATCGCCGAAGCGCTGGCCGAGATTCATGCCGTCGGCGTGCTCCACAAGGACCTGAAGCCGGCCAACGTCTTCGTCGTCCTCGACAACGACGGCCGGCCGACCATCCGCCTCGCCGATTTCGGCAGCAGCCGCCTGTACGATTCCGAATACCTGGCCCGCCTGCAGATCACCAAGCTCGGCTTCACCCAAGTGCTCGACCCGAACCAGGGCGAAACCAGCGGCACACCGCTCTATCTCGCACCAGAAGTGCTGGCCGGCCAGCCGGCCACAGTCAAGGCGGACATCTACGCCCTCGGCGTGATGCTCTACCAGTTCGTCACCGGCAACCTGTCCCGCCGGCTCGAAGCCGGCTGGGAAGCCGCAGTGGACGACGAAATCCTCCGCGAAGACATTAACGCCGCTGCCGATGGCGATCCGCAGCGACGCCTAGCAGATCCACGGGAGCTCGCGCGCAGGTTAAGGACGATCGAAGCTCGTCGATCGTTTCGCAAAGCGGAACGGTTAGTGGTGGAGCGGAGCGAACGCCTCGCACGAGCCCTGGAGCGGGCAAGAGCCCGGCGCATCGGTCTGATGCTGGCGGCAGCCACTCTGATCATCGGCATGATCACGACCAGTCTGTTCGCCTGGCGCGCCAACGATGCCCGTCAGCATGCAGAGAAGGAGGCCGCCAGGGCACGCGCAGTTGGCGAATTCCTGGCCGGAGGTATGTTCGCCCACGTTAACGACGACGTCCGGAAAGTCAGGGATCTTTCAGTAAAAGAGCTTGTTGATCGCGCCGCGGCACAGATGCCTGAGCAGTTCGAAGATCAGCCTGATGTAAAGACCGATCTTCACTATGCATTGGGGTCTGCATATGACGCACTCGAATACAACATTGAGGCTGATGCCGAGTTGGCGCGCGCCGAGCAGGGTTATCGCAAACAGTTCGGAGAAGATTCAGAATTACTCGTTCCTGTGTTAGCCAAGCGTCTGGCGCTCAGCTATGGCTTGGGGCGGCTGAAGAATGATCTTCCGCAATTCGAACGGACGATTGTTACCCTGATATCGAAACATGGTCAGGATAATGCAGCGCTCCGTGACCTGAGGCTCGAGATAGCACGCGCAAGATTCTTCCTTGGACAGTATGACTTGGCGATCAAACAGGCTCGTGATCTGTTGGCTCTTTTTGGTTCCAGCGACCAGAAATTCTTCGTCGCCGCCAGCCGGCTGCTCGGCGTAGCGCTGACGGAGTTTGAAGATCTTGATGAGGCAGAGAAGGTTCTCAGTGCCGCACAGGAAATCAATACATCGATCAAGGGCGAACATACGCGTGCAGATATCGCACTGCTTTGCAATCTTGCCTATGTAGATTTGGCTCGAGGGCACTACCGGCTGGCCGAATCGCGTTTGAAGAAGGCGCGCGGCATCGCTGACGAGTGGCTGCGGGAGGGATCGGGCTGGGATAACGTTATCAAAGTCGGTCTGGCTCGGGCGGACTATCTCGCCGGACGCAAGGAACACGGGTTATCTGAACTCAAGTCGGTGCGCGACAGTATTTCGAGTGAGACTGCCGGTTTGTACGACCAGTCGGCCTACGTTGCGGTTTATCTAGCGCAGTTGCTCAATGACGAGCGTCGATATGACGAGGCCCTGGATGTAGTCCTTCCGGTGCTCAAATCCTTTGAGAGTAGTTTCCCGTCCGACAGTCTGCGCGTTGCAAGCGCCCGGCTTTCGTGTATCGAGGCGTTGACTGGAGCAGGACGATACTCGGAGGCTAAGGCGATGGTTGCAGAAATATCGGTGTCAGCGTTCAAAAATCTTCCAGAACGACATCTGTTGCGTATCAGGCGCGACAGGCTTGAGTTCGAGGCCGATTCTGGGATCGTCGCGAAGCGAAACTGAAGATTCCATTTATTCCAATTCCAGACTCACTCGTTGTAAAGCCAATATTCCCGTCCTGAAAGACTAATCAAGGAGATTGATCAGAATGGTGACGAAGACTGTTATCGAAAGTGACGATCTGCCAGAGATATTGCAAGAGGCTGGAGTCCGCCATGCCCTGTCACACACGACGGTGCCCGACTGCTATCTGGATAGTCTTCTGCAGGTGGTTATCGAACAAGGGGTGTCGGATCCTGACGCGCTGAAGCTGGCCATTCGCTTCTCGATGAATCTCCAAGAAAATCTGGGTTCGCGAAGTAACTGCCAAGGCCCGGGTTGTCCAGTGCATGGAATTTTGGTGCTGATGCCTGATGAGACCCCATCGAGACAAGTCGATTTGATCGCCCTGAACGGGACTGTCGAGATTAAGGACGCCCTGTTTATCGCAGACGTCGCCGGGTGCTACCTGCAGGCACTGCGTGGTGCTCTGGTGAGTTCTGCGCAAGCAAGGAACTATGCCCCGGCATCCGTCGACGCCCTAGTCTTGCTGTTCTCGCTGAATACACAGATTGACGTCGAGGGAGGCGGAAATTGTCAGGGTCCGGGTTGTCCGAAGCAGCCCAAAGTAGATGCTGGGCCTAGTGGATAGCGAGCGGGCGATTTAAAGAGGTGGTCAACGAGGCGATCACGGTAGATCATTGGCGGCTTAGCGACGGTCCTGATCGCTTCGTCTCATTCGCCACCTCATGCACTACCGCCACCACTACCACGCCGGCAACTTCGCCGACGTCTTCAAGCATGTCCTCGTCACCGGGCTGCTGACTGCGCTCAGCCGCAAGGACAAGCCCTGGGCTTTTGTTGATACCCATGCCGGCGCGGGCGATTACAACCTCGGTGATCCGGTTGCGGATCGCACCGGCGAGTGGCGCGATGGCATCGGGCGCTTGGCCGATGTTTCGGTCGATGCGCCTTCGACGCCGCCCGCCGTTGCGGCCTATCTGCGGCTGGTTCGGGCGGGCAATGCCGATGGCGGTTGCCGCTTCTATCCGGGTTCACCGCCGCTGGCGCAGCAGATGTTGCGGCCGGCGCTCGGTGATCGGCTGATCCTGTGCGAGAAGATCGAGGAAGTGGCGGACGAACTGCGCCGCACGATGCGCGGTTCGGGGGCGACGATCCATGTTCGCGATGGTTACGAAGCGCATTCCTTGCTGCCGCCACCGGAGAAGCGCGGGCTGGTGCTGATCGATCCGCCGTTCGAGCGTACCGACGAGTACGAGGCGGTATCCGAGCTGATCCGCAAGTCGGTGGCGCGTTTCGCCAATGGCATCTACGCGGCCTGGTATCCGATCAAGAACACCCACGTGGCCTCGAGCTTCGTGCGCCGTGTGGCGCGCGAGACCGGCAAGCCGACCTTGCAGCTGTCGATCGAGGTCGATACTCCGGCGCGAGAGCCGTCGCCGATCACCGGCGTGGTCAAGCATCCGATGTCGACCTGCGGGCTGCTGGTGGTCAATCCGCCGTTCGGTTTCGATGCCGAGATGCGCGCGGTGCTGGCCTACCTCACGCCGATCCTGGCGCAGGGTTCGCGGGCGGAGTGGACGGTCAGCTTCGTCGACTAAGCAAGTCCGTTCCAGGGCAGGCGATAGCCGGTTTCGAACAGGCCGTAGCCCAACGTGCCGTCGCTCATCCGGTATTCCATCCACTGCTCGCGCAGCACGAAGGTATCGAGCGGGAACAGCCAGCTGAACAGCGGCTTCGCGGTGAATTCGTAGCTGCGGTCGAGTTCGTCGGTGAAGCGCCAGTGGGCGCTGGTGACGGTGAACGGCTCGGCGCCGAATTCGAGCTGGTCTTCGATGTGCGTCACGCGCAGCCAGCGTTGGCCGTCGTGGAACATGCGCATGTAGGCCGAGCCGCCGTGGGTCGAGATGCCGCGGATGCCGGACAGCGCCATGCCGTTGTCGAAGATCGGCCAGGCCAGGCGATAGTGCTGCAGCGCGTCCCAGTTGCGCGGGCCGGCGGCGATGTCGCGGAAGCCCTGGCCGTTGAGTTCCATGCGCGTGCCGCGATGGATCAGATGGCCGCTGACGGTCGATGTGCCTTCGAGATGGATATGGGCGATCTCGCGAGCGAACGAGCCTTCCTTGTCCTGGGTCATGGCGATGCAGTCTTCCATCGGCTGCAATTCGTCCCAGACCAGATCGAGCGAAAAATCCTGCATCGCGAAGGTGATTCGCGTGCGCTTCAGCGGCACTTCGGCGTGCACGCGCATGCCGGCCAGTTCCAGGCCCTCGAGCGGGCGCGTGGTCGTGTACGGCAGGTTCAGATTGGTGCGGGTAAAAACCGGCAGGCCGTCCTTGAACGCGATCAGCCAGGTGTTGGCTTCGGGCGCGTTCTCCAGCAGGCCGATGCGGATCAGCACACCGGTCTTGGTCGCCGGGTCATAGGCGTTGTAGTAGTAGCTCTGGCTCCAACGCGGGTTGCCGTTGCCGGAGATCAGGCCTTCGTATTGCTCGTAGTTTTGAGACATGTTCTGGGACATGGATTCGGTTGCAGTGACAAAGGATTGAGAGGATCAGAGCGCTTCCGAACTATGCACGACCGGTCTGCTCTCCCGGCTGCCGCGCATGCGCTTGCCGGGCATGGTCGGATCGTTCGGTGAAATCTCGACGTGATCGTCGTGGACAGCGAGCAGGGTGCCGACGAACGGAAAATCGTCGAAGCGATCCGGCACTCGATAGCTGACCAGATCGCCAGCCTTGAAGCTGGCCGGATCGAAGTTGAACGAGAAGGGACAGGCTTCGCCGCCGCTCTGACCAAGATTCTGCATGTCGTTTCTTCCTGTCGGGCTAGAACCGGTAGCCATAGCTCAGCACCGGATTGAACTGGCGATTGCGGACTTCGATCGGCGGCACGCTGTTGACGTTGCCGCCCGGGTTGTAGACCGCTGGTGTGAAGCCATAGCTCATGCCCAGACCCAGCTCGTGAGCGGTGGCGAGTCGCCAGACCAGAGTCGAGGTCAGGTGGTTGCGGGTGGTGGTCGAGAACGCGGCACTCAGTGCGCCGCTGTCCTGCAGTTGCTGGAACGTGTGTGAGCCGCCGGCGCGCAAGGTCCAGGCCGGCAGGAACTGCCACTCGGCGCCAAGGGACAAGGTGGTGATGTCGCGGAAGCCGGTCGGCAGCGATACGCGCAGATCGCCGCCATCATCTGATCGAAAGGCGACCACGGTGTTGCCGAAGGACTTGGACCAGAACATGTGACGCAGATCGGCGACCACCGCGAAGTGCGACGTCAGCCGCTGCGAGAGGCCGATCAGCCAGGCGTCCGGGAACTGCAGGCGCGGCAGCTTGCCGGTGCCGGGCAGGACGATCTGGTTGTTGTCGGCGTCGATCGCGGTGAGCGCGCCGCGTCCCGAATAGTTGGCCAGCAGGGTCTTGAACTCGTAGCCGAGAGCGACCGCCGTTGCCGGCGTCGGCTGCCAGGTGACGCCAAGCCGGCCGCCGATGCCCTGGCTGGTCAGCGCCGAGGCCAGATAGTTGTTGCGGATGAAGTCGAAGTGCGCGCCGGACAGATTCGGGATACCGGCCAGCACCGGCACCAGGCTGCCGGTCGCGCGGCCCGAGGCGATCAGGCCGCCGACCTGCTGGGCATCGAGCAGGCTGGCCAGGTTGACCGAGGAATTGACGTAATCGAGGCTGGCACCGATGCGCCATTGCGGATGCGGCCGCCAGGCGATCGCCAGCGGAATCCGCAGCGCGCCGATGCGCGACGACGCGGGCAGGCCGGTCACGACATTGTTGGTGGTGGTGCGCGACAGAAAGGTATCGCGCCCGAATTCGACGCCGAAGCCACCCGCCGCGAACAGGCCGGTGCCGAATGCGAAGTTGCCGCGGCGGATGGCGAAGGCGACTTCCGGGAGGTCGTAGGGCCCACGGTTGGCGCCGTAGCCGAGGTTGCGTGCGCGCTCGCCGGTTGCCGTGTTGATCACCTCGACTCGCGCCTGGATCTCGGTGAACTGGAACTGGAACTCGTGCTCGCCCTGGATCGACAGCAACTCGGCCGGATTGAGCAGCATCGCCGCCGCACCCGTCGGATGGGCAAGGCCACCGCCACCGAGACCCCGAGATACCGGGCCGAAGCCTTCGACTCTTGCCAGCTCGGCCGCCTGCGCCGTGGCGACCGATGCGAGCAAGGCGCCGACGGTGAACAGCTGGCGGAGGAAAGGGGTCATCGGATTCGCGCGCATGGGGACTGGATCAGGAGGGCCTGCGCGTATTGTGAACGGTGTTACATAAATTCTGCACGAGGGTCATCACCACGATTAGTGCTGATCCGTTGGCATCCGCAGCACGAGGCCGTCGTGGCTGTCGTCGAGCTCGATCTGGCAGGCGAGACGGCTGAACGGCGTCGCGCCATCGGTCAGCGCCAGCATCTCCTGCTCGATGCCTGGCCGCGCCGGGCCGATCTTGTCCAGCCACTTCTGATCGACCCAGACATGGCAGGTGCCGCAGGCGGCCACGCCCCCGCAGTCGCCGTCGATGCCGGGAATGCGGTGCTGCACGGCAGTCTGCATCGCGGAGCTGCCGCTGTCGGCGTCGACGGCATGCTCGGTGCCGGTGGACGTGATGTAGATGATCTTGGGCATGGTCTTCTCTCGTTCTGGATGGCGGCGTTCAGGCGTGCAGGCGGACCTGCATCTCGACATAGCCGTGGATCAGGTTCGACGGCACCCGCAGCGGTTCGCCGACGACCTCGATGCGCGAATAGCGCTGGAGCATCTCTTCCCACAGCACCTTGATCTGCAGTTCGGCGAGACGGTTGCCGAGGCAGCGATGAATGCCGAAGCCGAACGACAGGTGATGACGCGCGCGCGGCCGGTCGGCGATGAAATCCTGTGGCCGGTCGATCACTTCTTCGTCGCGGTTGCCGGACAGGTACCACATCACCACCTTGTCGCCCTTCCTGATCTGCTGGCCACGAAACTCGACGTCCTCGATCGCCGTGCGGCGCATGTGCGAGATCGGCGTCTGCCAGCGGATCACTTCGGGAACGATGCTGGCCAGCAGCGAGGGATCAGCCTTGGCCTTGGCGAACTCGCCCGGGAACAGATGGGCGGCCATCGCGCTGCCGGACATCGAGCTGCGCGTGGTGTCGTTGCCGCCGACGATCAGCAGGACGAGCATGCCGAGGAAGTCGGTCGGGGTCATGCCCTGCATCGCCGGCGAATGGGCCAGCATCGAGATCAGATCGGCCTTCGGCGGCAGCTTCTGACGCTCGTCCCACAAGTTCTGGAAGTAGCCGAGGCATTCCATCAACTCGGCGGTGCGCTGCTCCCAGGTATCGACCAGGCCGTAGCCCGGGCGTGTGGTGACGACGTCGCTCCAGCGGGTCAGCTTGGCGCGGTCCGCGAACGGAAAGTCGAGCAGGGTGGCCAGCATCATCGTGGTCAGCGGGATCGATACCTGATCGACCCAGTTGAAGGTTTCACCGATCGGCAGGCTGTCGAACAGATCCCTGGTACGGCTGCGGATCAGGCTTTCGAAGCGCAGCAGGTTGGCGGGAGCGACGATCGGGCTGACTGCCATGCGGTGCACGTCATGCACCGGCTGATCCATGCCGAGGAAGTTCGGCATCGAGATGCCGCCCTCGACCGCGTTCAGCGTGGTGTCGTCGAGCACGAAGCTGCCGTTGGTGTGATCGGACGAGAACTGTTTGTGGTTGGTGTCGATCGCGACGATGTCGTGGAACTTGGTGATCGACCAGTACGGGCCGTACAGGCTGTCCTTGCAGTAATGCACCGGCGCTTCCTTGCGCAGGCGCTCGAAATACGGATGCAGCGCCTCGCGCTGATACAGGCTGACGTCGCTGACGTCGAAATCCTCGAGCGGCATCGTGCGGGCGCGCTCGGCGTCGTTGATTGCGATATCCATCGTTTCCTCCAGTAAAGGTCTTCAGGCACCGGTCTAGCGCCGGGCTGGTGTTGGGCTGCATGGCAACGAGGCTGAAGGTAGAGCGCAGGGAGGGGCAAAAAACCGTACTTCGGGAGGGGAACCCTGTGATCGGGTTCGGGGTAGTCTCGGCGCTCTTTATCTGCGCAGAGGACCAGGCCTTGCCGAAATCGAGCCGCCCGCGCGCCGGCAACGGCGGAAGTGCCGCGACCGAACGCAAGGTCGGCCGCAGCGATCCGCCGGCCTTCGTCTTCGAGCCGCTGCGCACTGCGATCCTCGATCGCGTGCTCGGCAGCGGCGGGCTGTCGAACAAGCTGCTCGGCATCGTCGCCCCCGTCGGCTATGGCAAGACGGTGCTGATGTCGCAGCTGATGGCCGATCTGCAACGCGCCGGCAAGCAATGCCTCTGGTACGCGCTCGACGAACGCGACACCACCGCCGATGCGGTGATCGGCGGCCTGCGCAGCCTGCTGCAGACGCGGCCCTCGAAGCTGCATCCGACCCAGGCGCTGTTCAGCGGCGACGAAAGCGTCGACCGGCACATCGACGCGCTGATCGACACGCTGAACCGCTATCCGCTGCCGATCACCCTGTTCATCGACAACCTGCACTACTGCAACGAACCGGCGCTGGGCCGGCTGCTCGATCGCCTGTGTTTCGCCACGCGCGCCAGCGTCAACCTGGTGCTCAGTGGCACCAGTGCCTTGCCGCTGAACAGCACGCGGGCGGTGCTGGAAGGCTTGATCCGCAGCATCGGCCCGGCGGACCTCAGCTTCGGCGTCGACGAAGTTGGGCGGCTGCTCGGGCCGGAGCTGTGCGCCGCACTGGGCAAGGCTGGCGTCGCCGCCGTCGCGCAGCAGACCGAAGGCTGGCCGGCGGCCACACGAATGGCGCAGATCATCCTCGCCGGCAGTGCCACGCCACGCACCGCGCTGGATGGCTTCGCCGGCACCGATGAAGGCCTGGCCTATCTGCTGAATCGCCAGGTGCTGTCCGGCTTTTCACCGGAGGCGCGCGAGTTCCTGCTGGTCATCAGCCTGTTGCGCAGCTTCTGCCTGGATCTCTGCCGCCACGCCAGCGGCGATCCGCGCGCGGCCGAATGGCTCGACGATCTGGTCCAGCGCAACGTCTTCATCATTCCGCTCGATCGCAATGGCGACTGGTATCGACTGCACGGTCTGTTCCGCGACTACCTGGTGCGTGAAGCCGGACGCGGCTTGAGCGACAGCCGCCGTCGCGCCGTGATGCGCCGCGCCGCGCTCTGGTGCGAGAAGCACGGCTACTGGCGCGAAGCCGTCGATTACGCGCTGGCTTCGGAATCACCGGCCACGGCCTGCCAGATGCTCGAGCGCATCGCCCAGTCGTTTGTGCGGGATCGCGGTGACGTGCTGCAGTACCTGCGCTGGATCGAAGTGCTGCACGACCGCAAGATCGAAGCCGGACCGGAAGCGGAGTTCTGGTACATCTGGGCGCTGGCCTTCTGCCGGCGCTATGAGCAGGCGCGCCGGCACAGTGCGCGTCTGTCGGCGCGGCTGGCGACCCAGGATGGCGACAGCGCCGTGCTGCAGCGCCGGCTGGCGATCCTGCGCATCTCCATCGACAGCCTCAGTGATCACCTCAACGATGCCTACGCCGGTGCTATTCACTGGATGGCTTCGGCGCGCGATGACGATGATCCGTTCAATGTCGCCGCCGCGACCTGCATCGCCGCCGGCTACCACGTCAGCCATTTCCACTTCGCCGAGGCGCGGCGCTCGATCCAGGGCGCGCGTCAAGCCGCGTTCCAGACTGGCAGCGCCTATGTCGATGGCTGGGTCTCGGCCTACGCCTCGCTGGCACCGATCTACGAAGGCGATTGCGCGACCGCCTATGCGGCGCTGGTGGTGGCGCTCGATGCTGCCCGCGAAGCACTCGGCGGCCCGGCTGGCATCAGCAGCAATCTGGCGCTGCTGGCGGCCCGCTGCGCGATCGACATGGGCCTCGCCAGCGAGGCGCGGCAGCTGGTGCAATACGGCCTGAAAGCGGTGCGCACCCATGGCTTTCTCGAAGCCACGGCGCTTGGCGTCGAAGCCGCGGTGCTGCTCTGGACCGGCGTCGACGACGACGTGGTGGCCCTGGCCACGCTGCACGAGATCGCCGCGGTCTATCCGCCGCGGCTGGCGCAGATGCTGTCCTGCTTCCTGATCCGGCGCCTGCTCGAACTCGGCCGCGTGCAGGAGGCGGTCGACGAAGCGGCGCGGCTCGGCCTCAACGAGCCGGGTGCCTTGGCCGAGCAGCGACGCATCCCGCAGATGCGCGAGTTGATCGTCGCCACCGAACTGGAGCTGCTGATCGCCGAAGGCCGCCAGAAGCAGGCCGAAGCGGTGATCGCCACGGCGCTGAACGAGGCGCGCAAGAGCGGCCGCCAGGCGAGGTTGATCGAGCTGCTGTTGCTGCGCGGCCAGCTCGCCGCCGCGACCCAGCGCGACAGCCTGCTGCGCCGCGATCTGGTGCAGGCGATCCGCATCGCCACGCCACGGCGAATCGTCCGGCCGTTCCTGCGCCATGCCGAAACGCTGGCCACCACGTTGTCGGAACTGAAACCAGGCGACGCCGGCCTGGCCTCAGTCGACGAGCAGCGCTTCTTCAACGAGCTCTGCGGGCGCCTGAGTTCAGTGCCGGCGAAGGGCCGCGACGCAGGCAGGCAAGGGGCCGAGCCGAAACTGCTCGGCAAGCTGACTCGCCGCGAACTCGAACTGCTGCAGCTGCTGGCCACCGGCCTTAACAATCAGCAGCTCGCCGATCACGGCGAGGTGTCGCTGACCACGATCAAATGGCATTTGCAGAACCTGTACGCGAAGCTCGATGTGTCGAGCCGCTCGGCGGCACTGGCGCAGGCGCGGGTGCTGAATCTACTCGGCGGTTAGCGCTAAAGGCTTGGCCGACTGGGCACATTGGTCGAGCACGTAGCGGCTCATCGAATGGCCGAGTTCGTTTTCGGCGAGGAGTGCCAGCGCCGCGCCGGCGCTGCGGAAATGCTCCAGCTCGTCGTCGTCCTCGGCGCGCACGACAATCGGCAGCGCCGGGTTGGCGGCACGCACCAGATTGAAGATGCGCTTGGTTTCCAGCTCGTTGGGAATCGCCAGCACCAGCAGGCGCGCGCGATCCAGTGCCGCCTGGGTGAGCAGATCGGCGATCGCGGCGTCGCCGGAAATCACCGGGATGCCGCGCTTGCGCAGGCGGTCGACGATATCGCGGCTGCGCTCGATGACGATGAAGCGCTGCCCGGCCTTGTGCAGGTCCTTGCCGATCACCCGGCCGACCCGTCCGTAGCCGATCAGCACCACATGGTTCTGGAGATCGCTCGGTGCGCTCATCGATTCGATCGAGGCCAGCCGATCGGCCTGCGCCTGCGCCGAACGCCGCTCGAAGCGCGCCGCCAGCCGGAAGGCCATCGGGTTCAGCGTGATCGACAGCAGCGCGCCGGCCAGCACCAGATCGCGTCCTTCGGTCGGCATCAAACCCAGCGTGACGCCGAGGCCGATCAGGATGAACGAGAACTCGCCGATCTGGGCCAGGCTGGCGGAGACGGTCAGCGCCGTAGCCAGCGGATGGCGGAAGGCCAGCACGATCGCCAGCGCCGCCAGCGACTTGCCGATCATGATGATCGTCAGCACCGCGAGCACTTCCAGCGGCTGCCGCACCAGCACGGCTGGATCGAACAGCATGCCGACCGAGACGAAGAACAGCACTGCGAACACGTGCTCGAGCACTTCCGCCTGACTGGAGAAGCGCTGGGTCAGGCCGGCTTCATTGACCACCACGCCGGCCAGGAAGGCGCCGAGCGCGAACGACACGCCGAAGGTCACCGCGGCGCCATAGGCCATGCTGATCGCCAATACGGTGACGAACAGGGTGATCAGTTCGCGCGAGCCGGATTTCAGCAGCGCCGCTGACAGCCACGGGAACAGCCGCAGGCCGATCGCGTAGGTCAGGCCGAAGAACGCGGCGATCTTCAGGAAGGTGATCGAGATCGTGTACCAGAGCGGCTTGCTGCTGACGGTCAGCGATTCCGCCGTGCCGCCGAGATGGCTGGCGAACGCCGGCAGCAGGATCAGCGCCAGCACCATTGCCAGATCCTCGACCACCAGCCAGCCGACCGCGATGCGGCCGTTGGCGCTGTCGACCAGGCCGCGGTCCTGCAGGTTGCGCAGCATCACCACGGTGCTGGCCACCGACAGCGACAGCCCGAACACCAGCGCGCCACCGAGCGGCCAGCCCCACCAGGCGGTCGCCAGCCAGTAGCCGAGCGCGGTGGCGACGCCGATCTGGACGATCGCGCCGGGCAGGGCGATGCGCCGCACCGACCACAGATCGCGGATCGAGAAATGGGTGCCGACGCCGAACATCAGCAGGATCACGCCGATCTCGGCCAGTTCCCTGGCGATCTCGCTGTCGGCAACGAAGCCCGGCGTGAATGGCCCGACCAGCACGCCGGCGACCAGATAGCCGACCAGCGGCGGCAGGCCCAGACGCATCGCCGCGAAGCCGGCAATGAAGGCGATGCCGAGGCCCACGGAGATGGTCGCGATCAGCGGAAGTTCGTGGCTCAGATCCATCGTCGTCGGCGGGTTATTTTCCCTAGGCTCTCACAGGAGCCGCCGCTGCGGCGATCAGGCGTGCGGCAGTGCGCTGTCGGTCAGCGCCAGTTCAAGCGTGCGGAAGTAGCGAGGCGGCAGGCTGCGACTCACCAGTCCGGCGCGCACCAGCTTGCCGAGCACGCGCGGGTTCGCTTCGCAGAGCCGCACGCGCTGGTCGCGACGCTCCAGGCTGCTGATCGCATCGGCCAGCGCCTCGATGCCGGTGATGTCCATGAACGGCACGCGATGCAGGCGGAAGATGACGCTGCGCCCAGCCGGGAGCGGCGCGAGCGCCTGTTCGAGCGTGCCGATCGCGCCGAAGAACAGCGGGCCGTCGATGCTCAGGATTTCGACGGCCGTGGCGGGATCGACGCCAGCGGCGCTCAGGCTGGCGGCGCGGCTGCCGTCGTCCTCGCGGGTGACCGCCACCGACGAGGCCATGCGGCGCAGGAATAGCAGCATCGCGACGATGACGCCGATGTTGACGGCAACGATCAGGTCGGCGAACACGGTCAGCACGAAAGTGATCGCTAGCACCGCGATGTCGCCGCGCGGCGCGGTGACGATCATCTGCTTCAGGCGCGGCATTTCGCTCATCTTCCAGGACACGCCGAACAGGATCGCGGCCAGCGCGCACAGCGGCACATTGGCGGCGTACGGCGCGAAGAACAGCAGGATCGCCAGCAGCATCGCCGCATGGGTGATGCCCGCCAGCGGGCCGGTGGCGCCATTGCGGATGCTGGTGGCGGTGCGGGCCAGCGCACCGCTGGCCGCGAAGCCGCCGAACAGCGGCGTCACCAGATTCGCCGCGCCTTGGGCGATCAGTTCCTGATTGGCGTCGTGACGAGTGCCGGCGATCTTGTCGGCGACTACTGCCGACAGCAGCGATTCCAGCGCGCCGAGCAGGGCGATCGAGAACGCCGCCGGCAGCAGTTCGACGAGGCGGGTGGCGGTGATCACCGGCGGCGAGAACGCCGGCAGACCGGCCGGGATCGCGCCGTAGGCCTTGCCGATTGTGATGACGCTGTCGAACTGGAAATGCGCCTGCGTCAGCGTCGCGGCGAGCATCGCCAGCAAGGGGCCGGGCACGCGGGACAGGCCGGGAATGCGTGGGCCGACGAGCATCAGTAGCAGACTGCCATTGGCCAGCATCGTGGTCACCGGATCGGCATTCGGCAACGCCTGCAGCAAGCGCCACAGGCGTTCGTGGAAATGGCCGCTGCCAGGGTCCGCGAGGCCGAAGTAAGAAGGCCACTGGCTGATGAAGATCACCAGGCCGATGCCGGCGGTGAAGCCGAGAACCACCGGGCTCGGGATGAAGCGGATGACATTGCCGAGCCGCGCCAGGCCGAAGGCGATCAGGATGGCGCCGGCCATGAAGCTGGCCAGGATCAGGCCGTCGACGCCGTACTGGGCGGTGACGCCGGCGAGGATCACCACGAAGGCGCCGGTCGGCCCGGCGATCTGATTCCGCGTGCCGCCGAACAGGGCGACGATTAGGCCGGCGATCACCGCCGTGTGCAGGCCCTGTTCCGGCTTGACGCCGGAGGCGATCGCGAAAGCCATCGACAGCGGCAGTGACACCACGCCGACCAGCAAGCCGGCCATCAGGTTCGGCAGCCAGTGCCGCCGCGCGAACAGCCCGGCTTTCGCCGCTTCGGTGACCGCGATCATCGTCGACTCGAAACTCCGGGCGTGCGCGAACTGCGCCTCGCGCACGCTACGCGTTTTGCCGGCCGATCGCGGCCACAAAAAAGCCCCGGGCTCCGCAATGGAAGCCCGGGGCCGATCGAGCTAGAACAGACTCAGCGCGTGGTCGCCAGCTTGCAGGCCGCCATCAGCACTTCGCCGCCGCTCGGGGCGTAGGCGTTGAACGTCGCGGCATCGCAGTAGCTGATCTGCGGCGCATAGGCGCCGAGCGAGGTCTCCAGGTCCGCGGTTGGCCGGGCGACGGCACGTGCGTAATCACCCGCAAAGCCCGGCGCTGCCAGGATTTGGCGAAGGATCAGCATCTGAGCCGGGGTATCACCCCAGGGCTTCCAGTTGATGCCGAACTTCGCGACCGCCCGGCTCGGACGCTCCTTGGTCGGCGACACCGCGTAGACCACGTAGTCATCCGGCTGCACGATCAGGCCTCGGTCGGTGAAGCAGGACACCACGGACGAATTGCCGCTCTGGTACTGGCACAGCGACAGGTAACGGACGTCGGCCGTCGGTCCCACCAGCGGTGGCAGCAGCGGCGTGACCATGCGCTTGGCGCGGACGACGACGATCTTGCCGTACAGCTGCGAGGCGCCGGCCCGCAGATAGTTGGAGTCGCCGTTCGGGTAGGCGATCTTGTCGGCGGTGCGCGCGATCGGCTCGAAGGCGATATTGCGGTTGGGCAGCAGGCCCAGATTCGGCGTCAGCGACAGCTTGGAAGCGGCTTCGATGCGATCGCATTTCCGGGAATCCGGCGTATCGTCGAAATTGGTTTCGCCGCTGCGGTCGCTGTAGATCAGGCGCGGTGCCGGCTGATTGCCGAGTGTGTCGACGCCTGGGTTCGGCAGGTAGATGCGGTAGCTGATCTGCTTGGCAACACGGGTCGGCAGCGCATTGGTGACCGGTGCGCCGACGTACAGCACGTTCGGCAGGCGACGTGCCGGATCGCTGGGCGGATCCTGGTAACGCAAGGTCAGCCGGTAGCCATCGCCTGGCGCGCCGCCGGTAGGCAACTCGGCGACGTTGGGATTGAGCACGCCATTGCTGACCGAGCGGATGCGGGCGTCGGCCATCGCGTCGATGAAGTTGCCGCCCTTGGCGCCGTCGTAGGACTGCAGCGAGAAGTAGCGCACCTTCGGGAATCGGCCTTCGATGCGGATCGAGGCGCCGGCCGGCAGCGACAGCGGAATCTGCGCTACGCCATAGGTGGCGGTGTCGTCCAGAAAGCCGGTGTTCTTGTCGTCGGAGGTATAGACGCGGAACGGGCAACCGACGGTGACGGCACCCCCCAGATCGCCAAGGAGCGGCAGCTCAGGCAGTAGCTGCGCCTGCGCAGGGCTGATGGCCAACGCGGCGCCGAGCGTCAGGAAGCTGGACAGCAGCGCGTTGACCGGACGGGCACGCACGATGGAAATGGCTTGGATCATGGCTGGAGGCGATTCTTTCCGGTTGCAGTAGATCGGCGCCAGATATCAGCGGTCACCGTCTATGGTTGAAGAGGAACAACACCGTATCGGTCCTACCAGTGGCCGATGGGCGGTAGTGTGATCTGGGACACGCGGCAGGTCGAGAGCCAAAACATGAAATCCGCAGCATTTTGGAGCGATAGGCTCTTTATTCAGGGATTTTCCGAGGCTTTTGACAATCGACGGACAACAAAAAGGCGCGGGGACCATTTAGTTCCCGCGCCCCGATACCTCCGAATACCGCCAGACGCCTCGACAGCAGAGGCTGGCGATCAGGCATTCACGGCCCGCTTCAGCTCGACGGCGCCGTGGACCACGCCGTCCGTCTGCGAGTCAATGACGCCGAAGTACTGCTCCGGCGTGAACACATCAACCTCGATTGCTTCCAGCCGCGCCGCGTAGGCCTTGCGGACCAGAGCAGCTTCGTCCGCCGTGATCAGGCCCTGATTGGCGGCGGCCTGCGCCTGCTCTTCCGGAATGCCGCGCGGCAGTGCCTTGTCCTTCTGCGCGGCGTGGATCTTCGCGATCACCGGCTCGGCCTTGCTGATCAGCGCGAAAGCCTTCAGCAGACGGCCTGCGGCCAGACTTTCGTCGACCGGCTTGAAGACGTCCTGGGTCAGGCGATCGAACTGCTCGCCCGGACGCTGGATGGCCAGGGCCGATTGATGGCTGAGCGCGTCGTTCGGCAGCGCGCCGATAGGGTTCAGACGCAGCAGCAGCATGCCGACGGTGGACAGATACGCGCCCAGTGCGCCGCCGAAGTTCGCGTAGATACCTTCGAACGCGTCCTGGATCTTGGCCAGTGCGAACTGCACCGAGTAGTGCACCAGCGGCAGATCTTCCTCGCGGCGACCTTCGGCCTCGTAGCGGCGCAGCGCGCCGATCGCCAGCACCTGCCAGGCGAGGGCATCGGCATAGCGGCCGGTGAGCTTGCCGCGCACCTTCAGCTTGCCGCCGATGGTGAACATCGCCAGATCGGTCAGCACCGCGAAGCGCGTGGCGCTCCAAGCCAAGCGGCGGTAGTAGGTGGCCGTCGGGCCCGATACCGGCGAGCCAGCAGTGAGGCCGCGCGTCAGATAGCGGCCGACCGCGCGGAAGTTGTTGACGATGAAGTGGCCGATCCAGCCGAGCAGGTTGTTGCGGAACGCCGAGGCATCGTCCTGCTCGACCGCGTTGACCACCTTCAGCGCATACGGATGGCAGCGCGTCGCGCCTTGGCCGAAGATCATCAAGGTACGGGTGAGGATATTCGCGCCTTCCACCGTCACCGCGACGGGGGCGGATTTGTAGCCGGCGCCTAGGATGTTGTTCGGGCCCTGCATGACGCCGGCGCCGGAGAACACGTCCATGCCGTCGATCACCAGTTCCTGGCTGAGCGCTGTGCTGTAGGCCTTCATGATCGCGGACACCACCGGCGGCTGCTGGCCGGAGTCCACGGCCGAGCAGCCGAACACGCGTGCGCCTTCGAGCATGTAGCTGAGCGCGGCGATCTTGCCGACCTTGTCCTCGACACCTTCCATGCGGCCGATGGCAATGCCGAACTGCTGGCGCACCATCGAGTACGGGCCAGTCACGGCCGCCACCGCCTTCGCTCCGCCGATCGCACCGGCCGGCAGCGACACCATGCGGCCGCCAGCCAGCTGTTCCATCAACATGCGCCAGCCCTGACCGGCGCCGTCGAGCTCACCGATGATGTTCTTGACCGGCACCACCACGTCCTTGCCGATCAGCGGGCCGTTGTAGAACGGATCGCCGATCGGATCGTGATGATCGCCATGGGTGAAGCCCGGCGTGCCTTCGTGGACCAGCACACAGGTGATGCCGACATCTTCGCCCTTGCCGAGCAGATTCTGCGGATCATGCAGCTTGCAGGCGATCGTGCAGAGGTTGGCGATCGGCGCCAGGGTGATGTAGCGCTTGCGGAAGTTCAGCTTGATCTTGGTTTCGCCGTCGACGTCCTTGAACACCAGACCATCGGCCTTGATCGAAGCCGCATCCGAGCCGGCGGTGGGTTCGGTCAGGCCAAAGCAGGGCACGTACTCACCGGTCGCCAGCTTCGGCAGGTAAGCGGTCTTCTGCGCATCGGTGCCGTAATGCTTGATCAGCTCGGCCGCGCCCAGCGAGTTCGGAATCACCACGAAAGTGCCGACGGTCGCGTTGTAGGCGCTGATCTTGGCCAGGATCGTGGAGATGCCGAGGATCGAGAATTGCTTGCCGCCGTACTGCTTGGGAATGAGGAAACTCATCATCCCGGTCCGCTTCACGAAGGCGAGGATGTCGTCCGGAATGCGCTTGGTGCGGCCGATCTCGAAGCGATCGATCATCCGGCAGAGTTCTTCCACCGGGCCGTCGATGAAGGCCTGCTCTTCAGGCGGCAGCTTGTTGTAGTTCTCGGCGAGGATCCTGGTGAAATCCGGATGCCCCGAAAACAGCTCGCCATCGATCCAGATCGAACCGGCTTCCAGGGCCTGCCGCTCGGTATCCGAGATCTGCGGCAGGATCTTGTTGGCCTTCATCCAGTTCATCAGCATTGCGAACATCGGGTCATCTCCTTGGTTTCAAAAATTCCTGTGCTGGCCTGAAATGCAGAAGCCGCGGCGACCGATGGATATCGATCGCCGCGGCTTCGGTGTCCAGCTTCAGGCCAGCGCCTGACTGCTCAGAACTACTCGAAGCGTTTGCCCTCTCCTGCCATCTTCACGAGGATCGCCGCAGGCTTGAAGCGCGGGCCGTATTGAGCCGCGAGGGCTTCGGCACGGGCCACGAACTTCGACACACCGTAAGCGTTGATGTACTGCAGCGCGCCGCCCTGATGCGGGGCGAAACCCCAACCGAAGATCGAACCGATGTTGGCGTCTGCCACCGTCATCACCACGTTCTCCTCGAAGCAGCGCGCCGCCTCGTTGGCCTGCGCGAACATCATCCGCTCGACGAGCTCCTGCTGCGACAGCTGCTCTTTGAGCGGGAAAACCGTGGTTAGTTCGGGCCACAGCTTCTTCTCGCCCTTGGTGCCGGCTTCCGGGTAATCGTAGAAGCCCTTGCCGGCCTTCTTGCCCGGACGGTTCAGCTCCTTGCACATCTTCAGGATCAGCGGTTCTGACGGATGGCCGACATAAGGCTTGCCTTCGGCAGCGAGGTCCTTCTTGGTCTGCTCCATGACGTGCACGGACAGGCTCAGGGAAACTTCGTCCTGCAGCGCCAGCGGACCCACCGGCATGCCGGCCTTCAGGCCCGCCATTTCGATCGAACGCGGATGCTGGCCTTCCTGCAACAGCGCCATGCCTTCCATCACGTAGGTCGCGAACGAACGGCTGGTGTAGAAGCCGCGCGAATCGTTGACCACGATCGGCGTCTTCTTGATCTGCTGCACGTAGTCGAAGCCCTTGGCGAGCGTCTCTTTCGAGGTCTTTTCGCCGATGATGATTTCGACCAGCGGCATCTTGTCGACCGGCGAGAAGAAGTGCAGGCCGATGAACTGTTCCGGCCGGACGCTGGCGGTGGCCAGGCCGGTGATTGGCAGGGTCGAAGTGTTGGACGCAAAGGTGGCCGTGGCCGGAATCACCGCCTCGGTCTTCTTGGTCACGTCGGCCTTGATCGCGCGATCCTCGAACACCGCTTCGATCACCAGATCGCAGCCGGCGAGGTCGGCGTAGTCGGTCGTCGCCTTGATCTTGTCGAGGAACACGCCCTTGCCGGCCGGGGTTTCGCGGCCCTTCTTGATTGCCTTGTCGAGCAGGCCGGCCGAGTAGGCCTTGCCCTTCTCGGCGGCTTCGATCGTCGAATCAAGCAGTACGCATTCGATGCCGACCTTGGCCGAGACGTAAGCGATGCCGGCGCCCATCATGCCGGCGCCGAGGATGCCGAGCTTCTGCACCTTCGACTTCGGAAAACCTTCCGGACGGCTCTTGCCCTTGTTGATGCTGTTGAGCTGGAACCACAGGGTTCCGATCATGTTCTTGCTGACCTGCGACACCACGAGGTTCGCGAAGTAGCGCGACTCGATGCGGCAGCCGGATTCGAAGTCGACGATGCCGCCTTCGTAGACGCAGCTCATGATGTTGGTCGCCGCCGGGTAGTTGCCCTGCGTCTTCGCGCCGGCCATCGACGGCGCGATCGCGAACACCTGCACCACGGCGGGATGACGGGCATCGCCGCCCGGCCACTTGAACTTCTTGTCGTCCCAGGGCTGCACCGGCTTCGGGTTGGCGAGACACCAGCTCTTGGCCTTGGCCAGCATCTCGGCCTTGTCGGCAGCGAGCTCGTTGATGATGCCCTGCTGCTTGGCCGCTTCGACATTCAGCTCCTTGCCTTCGAGCATCAGCGGCAGCGACGCCTGGATGCCGATCATGCGCGGCAGGCGCTGAGTGCCGCCGCCGCCAGGCAGCAGGCCGAGCTTCACTTCCGGCAGACCGAACTTGGCTTTCGGATCATTGATCGCCACGCGCCAGTGACAGGCCAGCGCCACTTCCAGACCACCGCCCAGCGCGGTGCCGTTCAGCGCCGCGACGACCGGCCGGCCGCACAGTTCCAGGCGACGCAGCATCTGCTTCAGACGTTCGGCAACTTCGAACGCCAGCGTCGGATCGGTGATGCCGAAGACCATGTCGATGTCGGCGCCGGCCAGGAACTCGCGCTTGGCCGAAGTCAGGATCACGCCCTTGATCGACGTATCGGCTTCGATCTTGGCGATGAACTCCGCGAACGGCGCCATCAGGGCTTCGTTCAGCACGTTCATCGGCCGGTCGACCAGGTCCATCGTCAAGGTGGCGATGCCATCGGCATCAACCGTCATTTGCACTGCACTCATGTTTTGTCTCTTTTTCGAATTCGTTGGAAGGCGTGCTTTCGAGACTCAAATACGCTCGATGATCGTGGCGATGCCCATGCCGGCGCCGACGCACAGCGAAGCCAGGCCGACCTGCTTGTCCTGTCGTTCCAGCTCGTCGAGCAGGGTGGCGAGGATGATGCAGCCGGTGGCGCCCAGCGGATGGCCCATGGCGATCGAGCCGCCGTTGACGTTGACCTTGTCCATGTCGATGTTCAGCGCGCGAACGGCCTTCATGACCACGGCGGCGAAGGCTTCGTTGATCTCGAACAGGTCGATGTCCTTGATGCTCATGCCGGCCTTGCGCAGCGCCTTTTCGGCGGCCGGCGCGATGCCGGTCAGCATGATCGTCGGCTCCGAACCGATCACCGCCACCGACCGGATGCGCGCACGCGGCTTCAGGCCCAGCGCCTTGCCCTTGGCTTCCGAGCCGATGAGCATCAACGCGGCGCCATCGACGATGCCCGACGAGTTGCCGGCGTGATGGACGTGGTTGATCTTTTCGAGCGTCGTGTACTTGCGCAGCGCGGTCGAGTCGAAGCCCATCACACCCATCTGCTCGAAGCTGGCCTTGAGGCCGGACAGCGAGTCGGTGGTGGTCGAGCCACGCACGGTTTCGTCATGGTCGAGCACGATCATGCCGTTGAGATCACGCACCGGCACCAGGGTCTTGGCGAAGTGGCCCGCGGCCTGCGCTTTCGCGGCGAGCTGCTGTGAGCGCACGGCGAAGGCATCGACATCGTGACGGCTGAAGCCTTCCAGCGACGCGATCAGATCGGCGCCAATGCCCTGCGGCGCGAAGCCGAGCTGCTCGTTGATGCGCGGGTCCATCGCCCAGGCGCCGCCGTCCGAACCCATCGGCCAGCGCGACATGCTTTCCACGCCGCCGGCGACGACCAGATCTTCCTGGCCGGACATCACCTTCATCGCCGCCAGGTTCACCGATTCCAGACCCGACGCGCAGAAACGGCTCTGGGTCACGCCCGGCACGTTCTCGGCCCAGCCGGAATACAGGATCGCGGTGCGGGCGATATCCGCACCCTGCTCGCCCACCGGCGTCACGCAGCCGATCACCACGTCGTCGACCTGCGAGGTGTCGAGGCTGTTGCGGTTTTCCAGCGCGTTGAACAGGTTGCCGAGCAGGTGCACCGGCGTCACCTCATGCAGGCTGCCGTCCTTCTTGCCCTTGCCGCGCGGCGTGCGCACGGCATCGAAAATGAATGCTTCGTTCATGTGATGAATTCCGTTGGATCGTCCTGGGAACTGCGGGGCGCGCGATGTCGGGTCGGCGGTTGCGCGATTGGGTAATCGCAATTACTATTCGCTCAGTTCCAACCTTTTGTATGGTGCATTTCACCGGCAGGAACTTCTGGGGCATGAACAGCACGACGACCCCAAATGACGCGGTTGCAGCATAATCAGGACGATGATGCCGGTCAACCTGCTGAGACGACAGGAATCGTCGGTCTAGTAAAGATCATTACTTGCGAGTACGAGGCAAACCGCTTTGAAGACCGTGGCAAGCCGAGATGACGAGATGAAAGATGCTGCCGTTACCGCCGATCGCGCCCTGCTCGATCCAGATACCCGCGCGCGCATCGAGCAGGCAGTGCTCGATATCTTTTCCGAGCGCGAGTTCCATCGGGTCGGCCTGATCGAGGTCGCCCGCGGCGCCAATGTCAGCCTGCAGACGATCTACAAGTACTACGGCAGCAAGGAAGCGTTGCTGTTCTCCTGCCTCGACACCTGGCTCGGCCGGCTGGCGACGCGGATGATCGACCACCTGCAGGGCATCGAGGATTTCAAGGAGAAATTCCGCAAGGTGTTCTGGGTGACGCTGGATTTCTTCGAGAAGAACCCGAAGGTCGCGCAGCTGATCATGAGCTCGGTGTACGTCAACACCTGGCGCAAGCAGGACAACTACCAGAATCCATTGTTATTCGGCACCTTCATCCGCGTGCTCGGCGAAGGCCGCGCCAAGGGCGTGCTGAATGATGAAGTCGACGAGAAGATCCTGCTCGACTACATCTTCGGCGTCATCGCCCGCCTGGTGCAGATGTACATCCATCGCGGCCAGAAGGAGCCGCTGACCAAGCAGGCGAATGTGCTGTTCGACATGTTGTGGCGGGCGATCGCGAAGCCGGTGTGACTGTCTCCTTCAGCCGCGTGCGGGGGAAGGGATGCAAGCTCAAGCCCAGGGATCGTAAGTCCCGAAGTGCCAGACATGGCCTTCCGGATCGCGGGCTGAATAGCCTCGTCCGCCGTAGTCCTTGTCGACCAGCGGCGTCACCACCACGGCACCCGCCGCCACGGCGCGGGCGTGGTGCGCGTCGGCATCGGTGACCGTTACGCAGACTTCCTGGGTGCCGATGCCGCCGACTTCGCGCGGCGTCTTCAGCAGGTCCGGGAAGCCGAAGGTTTCCGCCGAACCGATCATGATCATGCCGTTGCCGTAAGTGAGCTGGGCATGGGCGATGGTGCCGGCGTCGCCCGGCACCACCAGATGCGATTTGAAGTCGAAGGCCCGCTCCAGCCAGACGATGGCGGCCGGGGCGTCGTGATAGAGCATCGATGGCGTGATCGTGGGTTTAAGACGCACGGGGAGGTCCTCAACAGGCGGGTGGAATGCAGCAAAGATAATCCCGCGTCGCCCGTTTCAGCCATGCAGTACCGACCACAGCATGCCGGCGCCGAGCAGCAGCAGGATCGCGCCCATCGCCCGATCGATCCAGTGCGCGCTGCGCACCAGGCGGCTGCGGATGCGCGGATGGCCGAGCGTCCAGGCAACGAAGCTGAACCAGGCGCCGGTGGCGACGATCATCCAGGCGCTCAGACCCAGCTTCAGCCAGGTCGGCGTGTCGCCGGTGATCACCGCCGAACAGAGCGCGACGAAGAACAGCATCGCCTTGACGTTGAGCAGATTGGTCGCCAGACCGATGCCGAAATCGCGCTGGGCAGCCTTGCCGCTGACGGTGACCGGTGCGGCATCGGCGGCCGGCTGCGCACGAATGGCACCCCAGCCGATCCACAGCAGCAGGCTGGCGCCGACCAGCTTCAGCACCGTCAGCAGCGCGGGAAAACGCTCGATCGCCCAACCGAGGCCGAACATGCCGTAGGCGACATGGAAGCTGATGCCGGCGGCGACGCCGAGCGCCGTCAGCACGCCGGCGCGCCGACCGTGCGCCAGGGTCTGCCGGGTGACCACGGCGAGATCCGGCCCCGGGCTGGCGACTGCCAGCGCGTGGGCGAGGGCGATCGTCGCGAACAGCTCGGCCGGGCTCATCAAGAGATCAGGCCGCGTAAGTCGCGTCGAGATACTTGAGGATTTCTTCCGATTCGAACATCGACACGCCGGTGTTCGGATCGATCAGATACGGCACCTGTACCTTGCCTTCGAGTTCCAGCAGGCGCAGGCGGTTGCGGCCTTCCACCGGCAGGGTCGGGAAGTACCTCGCGCGGATCCACGGCGGGCCGACGTCTTCCCAGCGCGCCTTGGCCGTGCTGCGCAGCACGTAGGGCAGTTCCAGTTCGCATAGCCGTTCGCGCACCAGGCGCGAGTACGGGCTGGATTCGAAGCTGAACAGCTCCAGCGGCTCGGCCGGCGCTCGCGAAGCCGCGGCTTTCACGCCGCGCACGGTCGGCACGGCGCGAAAGGTGGAGGCGAGTGCCGATGCGACGATCGCGCCACCGCGGCGCACGCCACGTGGTGCGCGTAGCTGGCCGCCGTAGGTTTCGCCCAGGTAGTCGACGATGTCGGCGGACTCCAGCATCGAGCGCCCTGTGTTCGGATCGACGAGGAACGGAAACAGCGACTTGCCGCTCAAGGAAACCGCCTCCGGCCGGAAGCGTGTGCCGCCCTGCGGGCAGGGCAGGATCAGCGCATCGAGATCCATCTCGCTCAGTGCTTCGCGGACGAAGCGGCAGAACGGGCTGGCCTCGTATTCGTAAAGCTTCAGCAACTGCTCGGGTTGCCGCGTGGTCGGCCGGAACGACAGGCTGCCGCGCCAGCCACGGGCGCTGGATGCTAGGACGGAACTGACCACTTTCAGCTGATGCGTGACGGACATGGGAACCCCGGGGAGAAAGATGCCGGGCAGAACCCGGCCGCGAGCAGTGAACGCTCGTATTATCGCGGCAGCGGCGCGGTTCGGCGCGGAGGCGGTTCAAACCCTGCGGCGACGCGGCGCATCAGAGCGTCAATGACTACCGCAATCCTCAACCTGACGATGGAGGCCGCCTTGCCGGCCACGACGCCTGTTCCGCAAGCCGAGCCCGAAGATCACGTGCTGGCGCGCCGCGCGGCCAGCGGCGATTCGCGTGCGTTCGAGCAGCTCTATCGCCACAATGTCGATCGCATCTACGGGCTTTGCCTGCGCCTCTGCCACGGCGATTCCTCACGCGCCGAGCAAGCCACCCAGGACGCCTTCGTCCGCGCCTGGGAAAAGCTTTCCAGCTTCCGGGGCGAAAGCCGCTTCAGCACCTGGATGCACCGGCTGACCGTCAACGTGGTGCTAGGCGAACACCGCCTGCTGCGCCGCTGGGTGACTTTCGAGGACGAGGTGCAGTCCGGTGTCGATGGCCAGGACGGCGTCGACGGCATGGATGCCATCGAGCCGCTGCGTCAGGAAGACATCGGCAGCCGCATCGATCTGGAACGGGCGCTGGCCAAGCTGCCCAAGGGGGCGAGAACGGTGCTGATGCTGCACGACATCGAGGGCTACCAGCATGACGAGATCAGTGCGCTGACCGGCATCGCCATCGGCACCTCCAAGGCGCAGCTGCACCGGGCCCGCCGGTTGCTGCAGGCGATGCTGTCATGAACGAACCCCGCGATCTTCCAACCGCTGCCGACGACGGCAACGAGCTGCCACCGGCGCTCCGCGAAGCCTTGTCGACCTTGCGTCGCGATCAGGCGCCGAGCGCCGATCTGTGGTCCTTCATCGAAGCCCGGATTGCCGACCCCGCCGAGCGCGAGCATTGCGAGCTGCCGGCCGAAATGCAGCAGGCGCTGAAAGCACTGGCGACCGATCAGGCCCCGAGCCGCGATCTGTGGCCGGCCATCGACGGCCGCATCCGCGTACGCCGCAGTGGCACGGTGCCGCATCGGCGCTGGCTGGCGGCTGGCACTGCGCTCGCGGCCTGCCTGGTCGCCGCTTTCAGCATGGTCATCAATCACGGGCCGGCCAGTTCTGCGGCGGCAGGCGTGGCCAGCAACAAGGCACCTTTGCGGCCGTCCGCCGAAGTGCTGGCGGCAACCCTCGGCAACGGCCATGACGCCGAACTGCGGACCGCCAGCTATCGGCCGATTTCGCGCGAAACCCGGGCGCTGATGCGCGCCAATCTGAAGATCGTCCAGAGTGCTGAAACGCAGATCCAGCGCGCGCTTGCCGACGACCCGGACGATGCCGCCTACCTGAAGAGCCTGCTCGATTCCGCGAACGCGCAGCAACGCCATCTGAGCGCCGAACTGGCGTCGAATCCATGAATTCGAGGAACCCCGTCATGTCGTATTCCACGCTGCCCCGGGTCGGGCTTGCAGCTCCCCCGATCGCCCTTCCGATCATGATTCTGGCCGCCGTACTTCTGTTCGCCGCCGGAGCAGTTCGCGCTGCCGCGCCCGGTGCTCCGGCTGCCGATGCGACGCCGTTCAGCAGCGAGCTGCAAGGCCATATCGAGCGCGAAGTGATGCAAAGCCTCGAAGGCCTTCAGGAACTCGGCAAGCTGGCCGAACTGGAAGCGCTGGAACATCTCGACGAACTCAAGCATCTGGCCGACTCTGATCGTCTCGACGCGATGATCGCCGCAGCCAAAGCCGATGCCAGCAGCGCTTCGGCGCGCTATGCCGAGCGCTACAGCAGCGATTCCAGTGGCCCGGTCATCGACGAAACCCGTGGCCTGAAATCGAACGGCCGGGTGTCGGTCAACAACGTCGCCGGCATCATCGAAGTCACTACCTGGGACCGCAACGAAGTCAGCATCGGCGGCCGGCTCGGCAGCAGTGACGACAAGCTCGAGATCAGCGGCGACTCCAACGAACTGAACCTGGTCGTGCGGCTGCCGAAGAAGAGCCGCAATGGGCACGACACCGTCCTCGAACTGCGGGTGCCGACCAATGCCCGGGTCGAGCTGGAAACGGTCAGCGCCGATGTCGTCGTCAACGGCAGCAAGGGGCCAGTCAAGGTCAACACGGTCAGCGGTGATATCGCCTTGGCGCTCGCTTCCAGCGAAGTGTCGGTACAGACCGTCAGCGGCGACGTGAAGCTGAAGGCGCCGTCGACCAACACCCGCCTGAACAGCATCAGCGGCGATCTCGATCTCGAAGGCCTCAGCGGTCAACTGAGTCTGGAAACCGTCTCCGGCAACATCGAGTTGCGGCGCGGCGGCAAGTTTTCGGATCTGAAGCTGAAGTCGGTCAGCGGTGACCTGCGCCTTGATGTCGCGCTCACTGACAGCGCCCAGGTCGGCGGCCAGACCTTGTCCGGCGAGATCACCATGATCGTGCCGCAAGCTCTGTCCGGCACCGCGCTGCTGAAAAGCTTCAGCGGCGATGTCCACTGCGAAGGCGCGACCACAGTCGAGAACCACAGCAGCAAGAAGCGCGAGTACGTCTGGGGCGATGGCCGCGGCGCGCGCATCGAGCTGTCGAGTTTCAGCGGCGATATCCGCGTCGAACGGAAGTAGCGGCGCAGCCGATCGAATACGATTCGGGGGATCGCTGGCAAGCTTCAAGACCTTGCTTGCCCGGCCCGCTGTCCCGCTCTTCCGGATCGTTGATGTCCTACGAACTCGATACCCGCCTGGTCATCGGCCTGGCTTCCAGCGCGCTGTTCGATCTCGGCGAGGCCGACCAGGTTTTCCGCAGGGAAGGCGAAGCGGCCTATCGCGCCTATCAGCTGGAAAATCGCACCCAGACCCTGGCGCCGGGCGTTGCCTTTCCGTTCATCAAGCGACTGCTGTCGCTTAATGATCTGAGCCCCAAGGACGATCCGCTGGTCGAGGTCATCCTGCTGTCGAAGAACGATCCCGACACCGGCCTGCGGGTCATGGACTCGATCAAGTCCCACGGCCTCGGCATCAGCCGCGCGGTATTCCTGCAAGGGCGTTCGCCGCACCGTTTCATCGATGCGCTGAGCATCAGCCTGTTCCTGTCGGCAAACGAGATCGATGTCCGCGATGCCAACGCCGCTGGCCATGCGGCGGGTCAAGTGCTCGATTCGAGTTTCGTCGACGAGGAGGGTGACGACGAACTGCGCATCGCCTTCGATTTCGACGGTGTGCTCGCCGACGATCAATCGGAAGCCGTCTTCCAGGCCAGCGGCCTCGTCGGCTTCCACGAGCACGAGCAGCGCAACGCCGGCATTCCTCTGAGCCCCGGCCCGCTGGCGCCGTTCCTGCACAAGCTGCGCAAGATCCAGGCGCTGGAAGAACAGAAGGTGATGGACGATCGCGGCTATGTGCGCAAGCTGCGCGTCGCCATCGTCACGGCGCGCAATGCGCCGGCGCACGAGCGGGTGATCACCACGATGAGAAACTGGGACGTGGTCGTCAACGAGGCCTTCTTCCTCGGCGGCGTCGAGAAGCGCCGCGTCCTCGAAATACTCAGGCCGCACATCTTCTTCGACGACCAGCAAAGCCATCTCACCCCGGCTGCTGACGCGCTGCCCTGCGTGCACATCCCGTTCGGGTCGCTGAACCGGAAGACCTAGACAGCTACAAGCGCCAGGCGGCGCGTACCAGTCGAGCGAGTCGTTGTTCCTTGCCTGAAGCCGGCGCGCTCAATTGCAGATGTTTCAAGGCTGCGGCGACCTCGGCCTGCTCGGCATCGGCCGGTGCCAGGAAGGCGACCAGCAATTGCGCGCGTCCTTTCCAGGTCGAAGCGGCGGTCTTGAGCTTGCCGAGCCTTGCGGCCAGTGCCAGTTCGGCATCGGTCAGATCATTGCCGAATGGCAGCTTCGGCAGCAGGCCGGATGTCTGGAACGGGGCCAGCGCCGCGGCGAGATGTTGCGGCAGGTTCTGCCGGCTGGCTTCGGGGACCTGATAGCTGCGCGGCAGCTTGCCGGCGCGCTGGGCCTGCTCTGCCAATTTCTCCTGCAGGCGGCTGTCGGCAATCGCCAGCAGGGCTTCGATGCATTCGCGGTCGGTCTTGCCGCGCAGGTCGGCAACGCCGTATTCGGTGATGACGATGTCGCGCTCGTGGCGGGCGATGGTCGCGTGCGGGAATTCCCAGACCAGATTCGATTCCAGCGGCTTGCCGTCGCTGCCCCCGCGCACCGACTTCAGCAGCAGGATCGAGCGCGCTTCGGGCAGCTGGTGCGACATCGCGACGAAATCGTGCTGGCCGCCGACACCGGACACCACCTGACCATTGCCGAGCTGATCGGAAATCGCCGCGCCAAGCAGCGTGACCTTCATCGTGATGTTGATGAAGCGCGCATGGCGGCGCTGGGCACGTTCCAGCGACCAGGTCTTGTAGACCGCGTTGACTTCATCGACGCCGGTCATGTCGACCAGGTCGCGGCGCTCCTCGTCCAAAGCCCGCAGGCGCCGGTAGAAATCGCCCGGGCCGATGAAGAACGCGCCCTGCAGCGCGGTGCCGCCGGTTGCGGGTTCCGCAGCGCTGCCGTCGTTGATCGTGGTTTGCAGCACCTCGTCCTCGAACACGCGGCGGCGCACGATGCCGTCCTCGAACAGGGCGAACAGCGGATTAGAGATCAGCTCGCTGGCGACGTAGAGGCCGCGTTCGAAGCGTCCGTCGCCGCCGACGCTGGCGATCATCGGGCTGCGGCCGATCGCGCTCAGCGCGCCTTGATAGCGGTCGTTGTCGCGCTCACGCAGACGCAAGGAGTGACAGGCTGCATCGCCGAGCGCGCCGATGCCGACCTGCAAGGTGCCGCCGTCAGCCACCAGGGCACTCGCGCGCAGGCCGATCGCCCACTCGGCAGTGCCGACCGGTTCGTGCGGCACCGCGAACGGCGCGTGATCGAGCGCGGGGTCATCGAGCAGCAGATCGAAACGGCTCTCGGCGATTTCCGCGTTATGGCCGAACCAGGGCAGCTGGCGATTGATCTGGCCGACGGCCAGCCAGTTCTTCGGGCCAGCTTCAAGCCCGCGCAGCAGCGGCAAGGTCACGTCCGGATTGCCGGACAGGCTCAGGCGCTGCCGGCCATCGCCGTCGACGCGCAGGGCGATCGCCTGGACCAGCAGATTGGCGCCGCGCACGAGCATGTCGCGCGCCACCTGCGTGTAATTGGTGCTGATGTAATCCTGCTGCGCGATCGGATTGCCGAGCTGGCTGGCTGCGCGCAGGTAGAACTCGATTACCCGGATGTTCGGTGGCAAGGCGCGGGCATCGACGGCGTCGAGATATTCGAGGCGCGGATAGTTCGGCCAGACCCGTTCGCGCACCGGCGCGAGGAAACGCTCTTCGAGTTCCGACTTGCCCTGCGGCGGATTCAGCGACAGCGCCGTGATGATGTCGAGCGAGATCGAAGTGTCCTGCTTCGCGCGCCGGAACAGCGCATTGAGCAAGGCGTTCGGCTTGCCGATGCCGAGCGGCGCACCGAGCACGATGCGCTTGCCGAGCCGCGCGAGAATCGCGTCGACACAAGCCTCGCAGTCGGTCAGGCGCTGGGTCATTTAGGTGAACAGACCTCAATGCCGGAAGTGACGAACCCCGGTGAACACCATCGCCATACCGGCTTCGTCGGCCGCGGCGATCACTTCGTTATCGCGCATCGAGCCACCCGGCTGGATCACCGCGACGATACCGGCTGCTGCGGCGGCATCGATGCCGTCACGGAACGGGAAGAAGGCATCGCTGGCCATCACCGAACCGGCGACCACCAGCTTCTCGTCGGCGGCCTTGATGCCGGCGATCTTCGCCGAGTAGACGCGGCTCATCTGACCGGCGCCGACGCCGATGGTCTGGCGATTCTTCGCGTAGACGATGGCGTTGGACTTCACGAACTTGGCGACCTTCCAGGCGAAGATCAGATCGTGCAGCTCGGCTTCGGTCGGCGCGCGCTTGGTGACGACCTTCAGCTCGGCTTCGGTGATCATCCGGTTGTCGGCGGTCTGGATCAGCAGGCCGGAGCCGACCCGCTTGGTGTCATGGCTGTTGCGGCCGTCGCCTTGCGGAATCACTAGCACGCGGACATTGGCCTTGGCTTTCAGCACCTCGAGCGCTTCCGGCGTGTAGCCGTAGGCGAGCAGCACTTCGACGAACTGGCGGCCGACGATGCTGGCGGCGGTCGCCGCATCGACTTCGCGGTTGAAGGCGATGATGCCGCCGAAGGCTGAAGTCGGATCGGTCTGGTAAGCGAGTTCGTAGGCCTTGCCGATACCGTCCAGGCTGACCGCGACACCGCAGGGATTGGCGTGCTTGACGATCACGCAGGCCGGCTTGACGAAGCTGCGCACGCATTCCCAGGCTGCATCGGCGTCGGCGATGTTGTTGTAGCTCAGCTCCTTGCCCTGCAGTTGCTGGAAGGTCGCGAGCGTGCCCGCCGCCGGATACAGGTCGCGATAGAACGCGGCCTGCTGATGCGGATTCTCGCCGTAGCGCAGGTCCATCACCTTCTCGAAGCAGCCATTGGCCTGCGCCGGGAATTCCGCGCGGCTGCCATCGGGCTGGATCGCCGACAGATAGTCGCTGATCGCGGCGTCGTAGGCGGCCACGCCGTTGAACGCGGCGACTGCGAGCTTGAAGCGCGTCGCCTTGCTGATGCCGCCGTCCTTGGCCAGTTCTTCGAGCAGGCCGGCGTACTGCGCCGGCTTGGTGACGACGGCGACGTCGGCATGATTCTTTGCCGCCGAGCGCAGCATCGCCGGGCCTCCGATGTCGATGTTCTCGATCGCTTCGTCGAACGTGTGGCCAGGCTTGGCGACGGTCGTCGAGAACGGATAGAGGTTCAGCACCAGGATATCGATCGGAGCGATGCCGTGTTCGGCCATCACCGCATCGTCGGTGCCGCGCCGGCCGAGCAGGCCGCCATGGATCTTCGGATGCAGGGTCTTGACCCGGCCATCCATCATTTCCGGGAAGCCGGTATGGGCCGACACTTCGGTGACCGCCACGCCCTGGTCGCGCAGCAACTTGAAGGTGCCACCGGTCGACAGCAGCTCGATACCGCGAGCGGCGAGGGCGGTCGCGAGTTCGACGATGCCGGACTTGTCGGAGACGGACAGCAGGGCGCGACGCGGGATCAGCATGGAGCACAACCTTCAGGCAGGCGCGACCGGACGGGCCGCAGGAAACGGTGGGAGTTTCAGCGGGTGCTGATGTTGTACTGGCTCAGCTTCTTGCGCAGCGTGGCGCGATTCAGGCCCAGCAGTTCGGCAGCACGCGACTGGTTGCCGTCGCAGTAATCGAGGGTGGCGCGCAGCAGCGGCGGCTCGACCTGTTCCAGCACGGTGTCATAGAGGTTCAGCGACTTCGGCGCATGACCGTTCAAGGTGCGGAAGTACGCGTCCATGCACTCGGCGACCGAGGTGCAGAGCGGCTTCGGCGGGAGCGTCTGGGTATCGACGTCTTGGGGTTTGTTCGAGGACATGACGCTCGGCCGCGATGGCCGTCACGACGGCGTCATCGTTTGTTCACAAAGGGGACGGGGATGATACCGACGGGCCCCGTTCGTCGGTAGCCCCGTTCGTCACATTACGGCGTTCGTTGAGCGGCGAGACGCGTGCCGCTGATGCGATTCCAGCCGTCGCGCTGGCCATCCTTCTCGAAGTCGAACCACGGCGCATAGGCTGCGCGCACTTCCTCGGCCTGCCGTTCGAGCAGACCGGCGAGCACGATACGGCCGCCGGATCGGGTCGCGGCTGCCAGCTTCGGCGCCAGTTCGATCAGCGGCCGGGCCAGGATGTTGGCGAGCACGATGTCGTACTGCTCGACCAGCACATGCTCGATGCCGGCGCAGGTGATGCGCTCGGCAACCTGATTGGTGTTGGCGTTGTCGAGCGTCGCGGTGATCGCCTGCGGGTCGATGTCGATCGCCAGCGCCGATACGGCGTCGAGCTTCAGCGCGGCGATCGCCAGCACGCCGGAGCCGCAGCCGTAGTCGAGCACGGTCTTGCCGGCGACTTCGTTCAGCGACAGCCAGTCGAGGCACATCGAGGTGCTGGGATGGGTGCCGGTGCCGAAGGCGAGGCCGGGGTCGAGATGGACGATGATCGCGTCGGAGGCCGTGACTTCCCGGCCAGTCGGGCAGATCCACAGCCGCTCGCCGAACTGCATGGCTTCGGCGTGATCGAGCCAGGCGCGTACCCAGTCACGATCTTCGACGGTCAGGATTTCGGTCTTGGCGCTGTCGCCATCTGGCAACTGCTCGGCGAGGGCAGCACGCACCACGTCGAGATCGGTGCCGGCCGTGAACAGACCCTTGGTGATCGTCGCCGGCCACAGCGGTGTTTCGCCGGGCAGCGGCTCGAGTACCGGAACGTCGGCGGCGTCGGTCATGGTCACCGACAGCGCGCCGCAGGCGGTGAAGATTTCTTCGGCGAACTCGGGGTAATGACTCGCGACCGCGAGTTCGATCCAGGTCGACACCTTAGTGCGCGTCGCCGGTGCCGCCCGCCGCCTTGTCGAGCATCGACGCCAGGTAGTGGATGTGATGCGTGCCGGCGCAGAAGGTTGGATCGTTGAGGATCATCTGCTGCAGCGGGATGTTGGTGACGATGCCTTCGACGATCATCTCGTCGAGCGCGGTGCGCATGCGGGCGATCGCACTTTCGCGCGTCGGACCATGGACGATCAGCTTGCCGATCATCGAATCGTAGTTCGGCGGCACGCGGTAGCCGGCGTAGACGTGGCTGTCCATGCGCACACCCGGGCCGCCGGGCGTATGCCACTTCGCAACGATGCCCGGGCTCGGCGTGAACTTGAACGGGTCTTCGGCGTTGATGCGGCACTCGATCGCATGGCCGGTGATCTTGATGTCTTCCTGCTTGAACGGCAGCGGCTCGCCGGCAGCGACCCGGATCTGCTGCACGATCAGATCGACGCCGGTGATCATCTCGGTCACCGGATGTTCGACCTGGATGCGGGTGTTCATCTCGATGAAGTAGAAGCGGCCGCCTTCGTAGAGGAACTCCATGGTGCCGGCGCCGCGGTAGCCGATGCGCTTGCAGGCGTCGGTGCACAGCTTGCCGATCTCGGCGCGCTGCTCGGGGCTGATGCCGGGAGCGGTCGCTTCCTCGATGACCTTCTGGTTGCGGCGCTGCATCGAGCAGTCGCGTTCGCCCAGGAACACGGCATTGCCATGCTCGTCGGCCAGCACCTGGATTTCGATATGGCGCGGCACTTCGAGGTATTTTTCGAGAAACACCGAGCCGTCCTTGAACGCCTGCAGCGCTTCCTGGCGAGCGATCTTGATCGAGCCGATCAGATCAGCCGGCTTGCGCACCACGTGCATGCCGCGGCCGCCACCACCGAAGGCTGCCTTGATCAATACCGGATAACCGACCTTCTCGGCGATCGCCAGGCACTCGTGCTCGTCGTCCGGCAGGATGCCGTCTGAGCCGGGCACGCAGGGCACGCCGGCGGAGATCATTTCCGCCTTCGCCGTGGTCTTGCCGCCCATCAGGCGAATGGTTTCCGAACGCGGGCCGATGAACACGAAGCCGCTGCGTTCGACGCTTTCGGCGAAGTCGGCGTTCTCGCTCAGGAAGCCGTAGCCGGGATGGATCGCGTCGGCCTGGGTCACCTCGGCGGCCGAGATGATCGCCGCCATGTTCAGGTAGCTCGAGGTCGCCGCAGGCGGACCGATGCAGACGGTTTCGTCGGCCAGTCGGACGTGCTTCAGGTCGCGATCGGCCGTGGAATGCACGGCGACCGTCTTGATGCCGAGTTCGCGACAGGCGCGCAGGATGCGCAGCGCGATTTCGCCTCGGTTGGCGATCAGGATTTTATTGAACATGAGCGCTTTTTTTACTGAGTAGTCCGGGCCATGGATGGCCCGGTCTTGGACAGGATGTTCACTCGATTATGAACATCGGCTGGTCGAATTCGACCGGCTTCTCGTTGTCGACAAGGATCTCGACGACGACGCCGCTCTTGTCGCTCTCGATCTGGTTGAGCATCTTCATCGCTTCGATGATGCACAGCGTCTGGCCGGCCTTGACCGTCTGGCCGACTTCGACAAACGCCTTCGCGCCCGGCGACGGCGTGCGGTAGAAAGTGCCGACCATCGGCGCCTTGACCACGTGGCGATTCTCGGAAACCTTCGCAGGCGGTGCGGCCGGAGCTTCGGCAGCAGCGGGCGCCGCAGCGATCGGTGCGGCGGCCACGCCGGACGAGGCGCTCGGCGCCGGCATCGCCATCTGTGGCGGCGCGTAGTACTGCGGCATCTGCTGCATGCCGCCGGTCGGATAACGCGAGATGCGAACCGATTCCTCACCCTCCTTGACTTCGAGCTCGGCAATGCCCGATTCCTCGACGAGGTCGATCAGCGTCTTGATCTTGCGCAAATCCATGGTGTTCTTGCTCCCCATTCAGTGGTGTGATGCCAGCCGCGCGTGGACGGCTTGCAGGGCGAGGTCGTAACCGATGGGCCCCAGGCCCACGATCACCCCCGCCGCGATGTCGGAAAAATACGAGTGATGCCGGAACGCTTCGCGGGCGTGCACGTTCGACAGGTGCACTTCGACGAAAGGAATTGCCACCCCGAGCAGCGCGTCGCGCAAGGCGATCGAGGTATGGGTGAAAGCGCCGAGGTTGGCGATGATGAACGCAACGCCTTCGGCTTTCGCGGCGTGGATGCGGTCGATCAGCAGGCCTTCCTGGTTGCGCTGGAAGCAGGCCAGCTCGTGGCCCAGTTCAGCAGCGCGGCGAGTCAGGCTGGATTCGATGTCAGCCAAGCTCGCTGCCCCATAGATCCCCGGCTCGCGGGTACCGAGCAGGTTCAGATTGGGGCCGTTCAGGAGCAGCAGTCGACTCACGCACGAGGCTCGTCAACAACAAGAGCCGCGATTCTGCACGAAGCCTGAGTTCCAGACAAACAAGAAAGCAAACAGCCGGCCGAAATACGCGACGATGGCCGCCGATCAGTCGACGTTGGGGGCAGATCGGCGAAAACGACTGTTCCGAAAGGCCTCGTTCAAGCCGGCCTCAATGGGGCAGGTACTTCTCGATCAGGCCGGCCAGTTCGACTTCCGAATACTCGCCGAGCTGGCGCTCGATGATCCGGCCATCCGGGGCGATGACCACCGAAAACGGCAGGCCGCCCTGATCGTTGCCGAGCGTTGACATCAGCTCGAGCATGTCTTCCGGCGTACCGACGGCAACCGGGTAATTGAACTTCAGTCCGGGTGCTGCGCGGCGCGCTTCTTCGACGTCATCCACTGCCGGGCCGATCAGCTGGAAGCCTTTTGCGCCATAGCGTTCCTGCATCTTCACCAGGATCGGAATCTCGTTCAGGCAGGGCCCGCACCAGGTCGCCCAGAAGTTGACGATCATCAACTTGCCCTTGTAGTCGTCGAGCGAATACTGGTGGCCTTCGAGATCGCTGAGCGCGATACCGGCCGGCAGGCTTTCGCTGGGCGCGGCTGCCGTGGTGCCGGGCTTTTGCGTCGACGGAGTGTCGCCATGCGCATGCTCTTCGCCGCCGTGCTGGAACTGGCTCAGTGCGTAACCGCCGGCTGCGGCCAGCAGGCAGGCGCCGATGACCAGGGCGGTGCTCAGTTTCGACATGGAATTAGGGGATTCTCGAAGGGTTCGATCAGGAAGCGGGGCTGACCGCGACGACGCGGCTCACCGGCGGATAGCAGACGCCCGCTTCGGCGCAGCCTTGCCAGCGCAGGCGCAATTGGGTCGGCACCGGCGCGCCGGCCTTCAGCGGCAGGCGCAGTTCGACGGCGGATTTGTAGATTTCGACATCGCCGAAATGCTCGTCATGCTCGGCAATTCCTTTCGGCAACTCTGGCTTGCCAAGGCTGACGCCGGCCTCGACCGCTTCGACGGCAATCCGCTGCCGATACAGGTAATAACCCGGTTCGATCAACCAGTTGACCAGGATCGCGTCCTTGTCACGGATCACCGACACCAGCCTGAACGCGGCATCGGCCGACAGCAGCGCATCGGCGCTGCCGGCCTGCGGCTTGCGGCTGAATTCGATCGCTGCCGCCGGCAGCGCGAAAGCGCAGGCGAGCAGCAGCGAAGCGAGTCGGGCGTGCAGCGTCATGGCGATAGGTTGGGGTTCAACGATTTCTGGTCAGGACAAGCCGTGCTGTGCGCGGACGAAACCTTTCGGCCAGCCCATACGGCCAGGCCGGCAAGCCCTGGACGATGTTGACCACCGCGCTTCGGAGAAGTTCGTCACGCCGGGCGGGGAGCATAATTGTCGCCACCGTCCTTGTGTTGTTCGCCTCCGCCTCCCGTGCAGCACTGATCCTGCCCGTCGCCGATGGTGACTCGCGACAACCCGGCCTCAAGAACCCGAATCCCTGCCATGAACGCGCCCGAAACCTTGCCCGCTTTCATCTTCGATACACCGCCGCCGGCCCGCAGCTCGCTGCGCGCGGCGATCGCCGAGCTGTACCTCGCCGACGAAACCGCCATCGTCAATCGCCTGCTGGCGATTGCCGAACTGCCGGCCGAGCGCGCCGCACAGGTCGTGGTCACCGCGGCCGACTGGGTGCGCCGCGTGCGCAAGCTGAAAGCCACCCAGAGCGCCCTCGACTGCTTCATGCGCGAGTACGACCTGTCGTCCGACGAAGGCGTGCTGCTGATGTGTCTCGCCGAAGCGCTGCTGCGCATTCCCGATGACGAGACGGCCGAAAAGCTCATTGCCGACAAGCTCGCCGATGCCGACTGGGAAACCCACCTCGGTCACAGCGAATCGCTGTTCGTCAACGCCAGCACCTGGGGCTTGATGCTGACCGGCCGCATCGTCCGCGCGCCGGCCGATACCGCCGGTTCGTTCAAGGCGGCGTGGTCGCGGCTGGTCAATCGTTCCACCGAACCGGTGGTGCGCCTCGCCATCCGTTCGGCGATGCGGATGATGGGCAGCCAGTTCGTCATGGGCCGCAGCATCCATGAAGCGCTGGAAGCGGCGCAGACCAAGGAGCAGCGCCCTTACCGGCATTCCTACGACATGCTCGGCGAAGCGGCGCTGACCGCGGCCGATGCCGATCGTTACCTGGCCTCGTATCTCGATGCGATCACCGCGATCGGCCATGCCGCGCGCGGCATCCACGGGGGCGTCGAAGCGCGGCCCGGCATCTCGGTGAAGCTATCGGCGCTGCATCCGCGCTACGAGCACGCCAAGCGCAGCCGGGTGCTCGCCGAGTTGACGCCGCGCCTGCTGCTGCTGGCGCAATCGGCGCGCGCTTCCGGCATCAGCCTGTGCATCGATGCCGAGGAAGCCGATCGCCTGTCCCTGTCGCTGGATCTGTTCGAGTGCGTCTATCGCGATGCTTCGTTGAGCCATTGGGACGGCCTGGGTCTGGCCGTGCAGGGTTTCCAGAAGCGGGCGATCGCGGTCATCGAATGGCTGGAAGCGCTGGGCCGCGAAGTCGGCCGGAGAATCCCGGTGCGGCTGGTCAAGGGCGCCTACTGGGATACCGAGGTGAAGCGCGCCCAGGAAGCCGGGCTCGCCGGTTATCCGGTGTTCACCCGCAAGGCCAATACCGATGTCGCCTATCTGGCCTGCGCGCGGCGCCTGCTGGCGGCGCGCGATGTCTTCTATCCGCAGCTCGCCACCCACAACGCGCACACCGTTGCGGCAATGAAGGCCTATGCCTGCGAGTCGGCGATCGGCGGCATGACCGGCTTCGAGTTCCAGCGCCTGCACGGCATGGGCGAAGCGCTGTACGACGTGGTACGCGAAGACTGCGCCGTGCCCTGCCGGGTCTACTCGCCCGTCGGCAGTCATGCTGATCTGCTGCCGTATCTGGTTCGCCGGCTGCTCGAGAACGGCGCCAACACCTCGTTCGTCAATCGCATCTTCGACGAGAACATCGCCGCCGAGCAGCTGGTCGCCGATCCGGTGGCCATGGTCCGCGCGCTGGCCGTGAAGCCGAATCCGGGCCTGCCGCTGCCGGCCGAACTCTATGGCGCGGCGCGGCGCAATTCCGCCGGCCTGAATCTGGCCGACGAAACCTGCGCCTGCGCGCTGGCCCGCGATCTGCAGAGCGCCGAGGCGCTGACCCGCGTCGCCTCGCTGTGCTACGACGGCTCGGCCACCACCGGCACGCCGCAGACCTTGCGAAAGCCGGCCGATCGCCGGGTCGCGCTCGGCGAATGGCTGGCCTTCGATCCCGCCGCTGCCGGCGATGTCGTCGCCGCGGCCGTCGGCTCGGCCGAGCGCTGGAATGCGATTCCGGTCGAGAGCCGCGCTGCGATTCTTGATCGCGCTGCCGATCGCCTCGAAGCGGCACGGCCGCTGTTCCTGCGCCTGCTGATCGAGGAAGCCGGCAAGACCTTGAGCGATGCCCAGGCCGAGGTCCGCGAGGCTGCCGATTTCCTGCGCTATTACGCCGCCGCTGCGCGCCGTCTGCTGGCCCATCCGGAAACCCTGGCCGGGCCGACTGGCGAGCACAACGAACTGCAGCTGCACGGCCGTGGCGTGTTCGTCTGCATCAGCCCCTGGAATTTCCCGCTGGCGATCTTCACGGGCCAGATCGCGGCGGCGCTGGTCGCCGGCAATCCGGTGATCGCCAAGCCGGCCGAACAGACGCCGATGATCGCCACCGCGATGGCGCAGCTGCTGCGCGAGGCCGGCGTGCCGAGCTACGTGTTCCAGTGCGTGCTCGGCGATGGTGCCGTCGGCGCGGCGCTGATCGCAGCAGCCGGTGTTGCCGGCGTCGCCTTCACCGGCTCCAGCGAAGTCGCGCGGCTGATCAATCGCCAGCTGGCGATGCGCGATGGCCCGATCGCCACGCTGGTCGCCGAGACCGGCGGCCAGAACGTGATGATTGCTGACTCCTCCTCGCTGCCGGAGCAGGTGGTCAAAGACGCGCTCGCGTCGGCCTTCGGCTCGGCCGGCCAGCGCTGCTCGGCGCTGCGGGTGCTGTATCTGCAGGACGACATCGCCGACAAGACCCTCTCGATGCTCAAGGGCGCGATGCAGGAACTGACGATCGGCGATCCGGCACTGCTGGCAACCGATATCGGTCCGGTGATCGATGAAGCGGCGCGCAACAAGCTCGAAGCCCATGCCGCCGCGATCAGCCAGAGCGGCAAGCTGATCGAGCGCCTGAGCCTGCCGGAGCACTGCGCACACGGCAGTTTCGTGGCGCCGCTGGCGGTCGAGATCAGCGGCATCGAAGCCCTCAGCGAAGAGCACTTCGGGCCGATCCTGCACGTGGCGCGGTTCTCGTCGCGGCGGCTCGATGCGGTGGTCGATGCGATCAACGCATCCGGCTACGGCCTGACCCTGGGCATCCACAGCCGCATCGAAAGCACCTGGCGGCGTGTGCAGTCGCGGGCCAAGGTCGGCAATGTCTACATCAACCGCAGCATGACCGGCGCGGTGGTCGGCGTGCAGCCCTTCGGTGGCGAAGGCCTGTCCGGCACCGGCCCGAAAGCCGGTGGCCCGCATTACCTGCTGCGCTTCGTCACCGAGCGGACCCTGACCATCAACACGGCGGCCGTCGGCGGCAACGCGCGGCTGCTGTCGCAGAGTGGCTAGCTTGCGAGCGGGTTTGAAGGCGGCGAGTGGTGGTGGCGTGCCAGGCGAGAATCGCTCGCTGATGGCGCGGCTGCCGGTGCGCATCCTGCTGACCGTGCTGGTCCTGATCGCGATGCCGACGCTGGTATTGCCGGACCTGTTCACCACGCTGTCGCTCGGGATCGAGCGCGATGCGCAGCGGGGTTACGTGGTGACCAAGGTCACCGAGTTGCCGCTGCCGCCGCCGCTGCAGGTGGGTGACGTGATCGATCTGCCGGCGATGACGATGGAAGCGCGAGCGGCGCTGGTCGGCGCCAACAATCTGCCCCTGGGTCTGCAGTTCGAGGTTGCCGTGCGGCGCGATGGTCAGCCGCTGACCGCAATGGTGGAAGCGGTGCCGGACCGTACCCACTTCGGCGCCATCGCTGCGCGCTCGGCGCTGCCGATCTCGTTCGCGCTGCTGGCGCTGTTCCTGCTGACGCTCTGGCGCGGCCGTGATTGGGCCGCCTGGGGGCTGTGCCTGTTCGCGTTCGGCATCTTCATGCAGAACCTGCTGCAGAACTCGCCGTTGCCGGTGATGGCGGGGCTCGGCGCCAGTGTCCTCGGGCGCATCGTCAACTTCGTGGTGACCTTGCCGGGGCTGTATCTGGCGGCAGAAGCGCTGGCCGGTGCCGGTCTGTCGCCACGGCTACGGCGCGGCCTGCGCATCGCTTTCACCGTGCCGATCGCGCTGGCTCTGGTCGTCAGCCTGACGCGCATCAGCCTGGTGGTTTTCTCCGGCATCGCGCCGCTGGTGCTGATGTCCGACTGGAACATCGTGCTCAGCCTGTTGCCGGTGGCGCTGCCGCTGATCGTGCTGGCGGCCGGTTATCGCCGCAGCGAGCCGGCGCTGCGCCTGCGCATCCGCTGGGTGTTCTGGAGTCTCGGTCTGCTGTTTCTGGCCATCGTGCTGCAGAGCGGCCGGCCGGAGCATCGCATCTGGATGCTGCTGCTGAACTCGGCCCTGCTGACCTTCAGCATCGCCGCGCTGCTCTACGGCGTGCTGCGCCATCGGCTGGTCGATGTCTCGTTCGTCGTCGATCGCACCCTGGTCTACGGCTTGACCACCGGTCTCGTGGTCGGCGTGTTCGCGCTGCTGGAGCAGCTGATCGAGCGGCTGGCGATCGGCACCGATACCAGCGTGCTGCTGCAGGCCGGCGTGACCCTGGTGGTGGCGCTGCTGCTGAACAGAGTGCATCGCCGAGTCGAGGATCTGGTCGATCGCCTGCTGTTCCGCGATCAGCACCGCAGCACCGAACTGCTGCGCGAATTCGGCCAGCAGTGCTCGGCGGTCGAAAGCAGCGAGCGTCTGCTGCCACTGGCGGTGGAGCGGATCGTTGCCGCGATCGGCGATGCCGGTGTCGCGATCTACGAGCGGGCCGGGGCCGGCTATATCCAGCTCGTGTCCGGCGGCAGCGCCGGCTTGCCGGCGACGGTCGATGTCGATGACGCGGTATTTCTCGCGCTGCGCAGCAGCCGGCAGCCGGTGCCGCTCAGCACCGGCACCAGCGCCAGCGCACTCGGCCAGGATGGCTGGGCGTTTCCGATGAGCCTGCACGGCGAGATTTCCGGCGCGCTGGTCTGCCTGCCGCCACCGGGCGCGCAGTTCGCGCCCGATCAGCGCGCCGCGCTGGCCCATCTCGCCCATGAACTGAGCGTGGCCCGCCATCTGCTGCGCGCTCGTGCCTATGCCGGCTTCGTCACCGCGGTGGCCGCCGGTGAACTCGATGCGCCGGGTGATCGTGCGCGGCAGCTGCTCGGCCTTCGGACCTGATCCTCGATGTCGGAAGCCCCCTTGTCGACGATTCCCTCCGGCGAGCCTTCGGTCGTCGATGACGGCCTCTATCGCCGCCTGTATTTCGGTCCGGACTACATCCAGAGCGAGATGAGCCTCAGCAATCCGACCGTGCTCCAGCTCGCCTACACGCGGCGGATGATGGCGGCGCTGCTGTTCCTGCCACGGCCCAAGCACATCGTCATCGTCGGCCTCGGCGGAGGTTCGCTGACCAAGTTCTGCCACCACCATCTGCCACGCACGCGGATCACCACCCTGGAGATCGATGCCCGGGTGATCGCGCTGGCCGGCGAGTTCCAGGTGCCGGCCGACGAGCCGCGCTCGCGCATCGTCCACGCCGAAGCCTGCGAGTGGTTCGCGAACACCGACGAGCGCTTCGATCTGGTGCTGCTCGACGGTTACAGCGAAACCGGCATCGCCAGCGGCTTCGGCAGCCCCGAGTTCTACGCCAGCATCCGCGCGCGGCTGCGGCCGGGAGGCCTGCTGGTCGCGAACATCCTGGTCACCACCGAGGCGCTGCGCCGCTACAAGCGGGTGATCGCCGACGTCTTCGACGGCCGGACCATCGTCCAGCGCGTGGTGCCCGACGGCAACACCGTGATCTTCGCGTTCCAGGCGCTGGCGACGCCGCCGGACTGGTTGGCGATCGGTCGCGACGCGAAGAAGCTGGAGTCGCGCCTGGGCCTGGATTTTCCGGCCTATGCCCGCGCGATGCGCCGGGCCTACGAACGCACGCCGGCCGAAGCCGAAGCACTGGCGGTGCGCGATGAACCGCTGAATCTGCTGTGAACCCGACGACCGAGGGCGACACGATGTCGATGAGCCTGTCCATGAAATTGCTCTACTCCGCTGCGTCGCCGTACGCCCGCAAAGTGCGCGTGCTGGCTCACGAACTGGGCCTGAGCGACGAGATCGAAGTGGTGACCGCCGCAGTCTCGCCGATCGAAACCAACACCGACGTTGCCGCGCGCAATCCGCTCGCCAAGGTGCCGACCCTGAACCTGGCCGATGGCACCGCGCTGTACGACAGCCGGGTGATCTGCGATTACCTGATGACTCTCAAGCCGGCCCAGCCGATGCAGCCGGCCACCGGCGCCGAGCGTTGGGCGGTGCAGTGCCGCCATGCGCTGGCCGACGGCATTCTCGATGCCGCGCTGCTGGCTCGTTACGAGGAAGCGCTGCGCCCGGCCGAACTGCGCTGGCCGGCCTGGCAGGCGGGGCAGGAGGACAAGATCCTGCGCGGCATCGCCCAGCTGGAAAGCGAAACCGCTGCTTTCGGCGAAGCACCGCGCATCGACACCATCGCCGTCGCCTGCGCGCTCGGGTATCTCGATCTGCGTTTCGGCCGGCTGGCCTGGCGCGAGCAGGCGCCGAAGCTCGCGGCATTCTATGAAGGCTTTGCGGCGCGGCCGTCGATGCAGACGACCAAGCCGGGCTGAAGGCTCAGCGCAGCCGCGAGCGCAGCCGTTCGCGCAGACCGGGCGCCTCGGTCTCTTCGCCGGTCTCGGGCTCGTCGACGGCGTACAGCGGCCACTTGCTCGGCACACCTTTCAGCGTGTGCACGCCGCGCTCGCTGAACTCGAAACGGCCGCCGATCAGCACGTCGCGCACGGTGCGTGACACCAGCACTTCGCCGGCTTCGGCATAGCCGAGCACGCGGGCGCCGATGTGCACGGCCATGCCGCCGATGCGGCCTTCCTCGCGCAGCTCGATCTCGCCGATGTGCAGGCCGGTGCGGATCTCGATCTTCAGCGCGTCCATCGCTGGATGCAGCGCGCGAGCGCAGTCGATCGCCTTGCCGGGAGTGCCGAAGGTTGCCAGGGTGCCGTCACCGGCGGCATCGACCAATCGGCCGCCGTAGCTGCTGATCGCGTCGCGGACGATGCGATCGTGCTGGTCGAGCTTTTCCCGCCAGGCCGCATCGCCGAGCTTGGCGAGCTGCTTGGTCGAATCGACGATGTCGGTGAACAGCAGGGTCGCCAGCACCCGCTCGGGCACTTGCAGCGGCTTCTGGCCGGTGACGAATTCCTCGATCGCCGCGACGATCTCGTCGGTGCCTTCCCAGATCATGTCGGCGTCGCGGCCGGGAATCTCCAGATAGCGCCCGCCCGGTGCGTGCTCGGCGATGTAGCGGCTCTGCACGGCCGGGAAGATCGCCAGATCGCGGCGGCCCAGCGACAGCAGCGGCACCTTGATGGTCGGCAGCAGGTGGCGGGCATCGAGCTTCGCCGAAATCTGCAGGTTCTCGACCACCGCGCGCGGTGAAGCCATCGCCCGGTGCAGCTTGGTGTACCACTTGAGCGCGGCCGGATTGTCGGCCTGGCTGGGATCGAAGGTCGCCGCGAATTCGGTGCGGCCCCAGCCCTGGGCAACCATCTCGATCAGCGCATCGCCGACCGCCTGCGGGTGACCTTCGGGGTAGTCCGGGCGCTGCGCGAAGCAGGCGCTGGTGAACACGAAGAGCAAGCCCGACACCCGTGCCGGATAGCGGGCGTAGAACTCCAGCAGCAGCGGGCCGGCGTCGATGGTACCGAGCAGCACCGCCTGTTCCGAGCCGGCGGCATCGAGCACGGCGAGCAGATCCTCGATCCAGTGATCGACCATCGTGCCGCCATCGAGCGGCCGCGGATCGGACAGGCCGCAGCCACGTCGATCGAAGCGGATCAGCCGCGAGAAACCGGCGACCCGACGCATCCAGCGCGCCGAGCTTGGCTCTTCCCAGAAGATGTCGAGATGGCTCCAGACGCCGGTGGTCAGCACCAGATCACGCGCGGTCACGCCCGGCGGCGGGCCGAGCAGTTGGTAGGCAACGCGGTCGTCGCCGCGCGGGGCGAACTGGGTGTCGGGCTGGTCCAAGACGAAGTGGAAGGCGATGGGACCTGGACATGATGCACGGCGCCTGCGGCGCTGTCCTGACAGCACTTCCGTCGGGGCGGATGGAAGCGCCGGGCGGTCGGGCGCACACTGTGCGGCTTCGCGCAGTGCCTTGCAGGGCCGCGCTAGCCACAGATTTACGGATTCCTGACGATGTTGTCTCTCTTCTCGCCGGCGTTTCGCGCCGAAGTCACCGCCAACCTGCGCCTGGCGCTGCCGCTGATCGCCGCCCAGATCGCCGCCGTCGGCATGGGTACGGTCGATACCATCTACGCCGGCCGGCTCGGCCCGCAGCCGCTGGCTGCGGTGGCCGTGGCGGTCAACGTCTACAACCTGTTCCTGATCTTTTTCATGGGCCTGCTGATGGCCTGCGCGCCGATCGCCGCGCAGCTCTATGGCGCCCAGCGGCCGCAGGCCGAACTCGGCGCTTTCCTGCGCCGGTCGCGGCGCTTCGCGCTGATCGTCGGGGTGATCTGGACCTTGTTGCTGAATCTGGTCGGCCCGCTGATGCTGAAGGCGCTCGGCTTGTCGGCGGCGACCACGGCGGATGCGATCGAATTCCTGCGCTGGTATTCCGGTGTCGGCCTGATGACGGCGCTCTGGTTCGCGCTGCGTTTCGGCGCCGAAGGCCTGGGCCAGGTGCGGCCGATCGTCATCGCTGCCTTGATCGGTCCGGCCGCCAACGCACTGTTCGGCTGGCTGCTGTTGTTCGGGCCGTTCGGGCTGCCGACGTTCGGCATCAAGGGCCTGGGCCTGGCCTCGACGCTGGCGACCACCTTGATGGCCGCCGTGCTCGCCTGGCAGTACCGCCGGGTGCCGGCGCTGCGCGCGACCTGGGTCGCCGATGCCGCGACCGGACAGTTGGCGACCGGTGAAGGCGCGCGCGACATCCTCAAGCTCGGCCTGCCGATCGCCGCGATCATCACGGCGGAGGGTGGCTTGTTCGTGCTCACCGCGTTGCTGATGGCGCGCTTCGGCGAAGGCACCGTCGCGGCCTATCAGATCGCGATCAATTTCTCGTCGCTGGTGTTCATGATTCCGCTCGGCGTGGCGATGGCGACGACGGTGCGCGTCGGCCATGCCGCCGGTGCCGGTGACTTTGCGGCGGCGCGCAGCCGTGGCTACACCGGCGTGGCGCTCGGCGGGCTCAATGCCGCGTCGAACGCCGCGATCATGCTGCTGTTCAGCGGCCTGATCGTCGCCTTCTATACCGACGACACGGCGATCGCGATGCAGGCCGCCGGCTTCCTGTGGCTGGCGGCGGCGTTCCAGTTGTTCGACGGCCTGCAGGCCACCGCCAACGGCGCGCTGCGTGGCTTGAAGGACACCCGCATGCCGATGCTGCTGACGATGCTGTCGTACTGGGCGATCGGCATGCCGGTGGCCTGGTGGCTGGCGTTCCGCGCCGGCCTCGGCCCGGATGGCATGTGGTGGGGCCTGACCGCGGGGCTCGGCATGGCTGCGCTCGGCCTGTCGCTGCGCTTCCGGCACAAGGCCGGCAAGCTGGTTCGACGGGCCGGTGCATCGACATCCCGGCCGGTCGAAACCTGAGGCCCCTTACTGACTGGCTATTTGCTCGACCAGAAGCGGCTCTTGTCGTTGACGAAGATCTTCTTCGGAATCATCGAGTGGATGCCCTGGGTGCCGTCGACGACTTGGGTGACGCGGAAATCCACACCGATGCTCGACAAGGTGAAGGCGCGCTTGAACTCCATTCCCTTCAGATCGAACAGATAGCTGTTGGTCTGACGGATCGCCATCTGCATCGCCTTGTCGAGCACCGGGTCAAGGCCGAAGGCCATCCAGTGCGTGGTGCTTTCGGCGCGCGGCGCAGTCAGCTTCATGCCCTTGTGCAGGATGAACTGCAGGATCGCGGTGTTGGCGGTTTCCATCGCGGTGACGGTGACCTCGCCGTCGCCCTGTCCGGCATGCGAATCGCCTGTGTAGAACAGGCCGCCAGGATGGAACACCGGCAGGAACAGCGAGGTGCCGCCGACCAGTTCCTTGCAGTCGAGATTCCCGCCGAACACGCCGGGCGGGCCGCTGCGGCGGTTCGGGCCATCTTCGGCCGGCGGCTGCACGCCCATCACGCCCATGAACGGGCCGAGCGGAATCTCGATGCCCGGCTCGTAGACGCCAACCTTGCGCGCCAGATCGAGCTTGACGGTGTGCGAATACATCTCCGGCACTTCATCGGGAATGCCGCCGCGGCCCGGCCGGGTCGACACCGTCGCATACGGAATGCGCGGCTCCACCGACAGGATGCGGATCTCGATCGCATCGCCGGGCATCGCACCTTCGATGGCGATCGGCCCGACCAGGATATGGCCACCGTCGATGCCGGCCTGGCGCGGCGTTTCCTTCAGCACGCGCGCGGTTTCGGTCATCGCCGCGGCCTGTTCGGCGGTCAGGCTGATGCCTTCTTCCTTGGCCCAGACCAGCGGGTCCTTGTCCTGCCAGCGCTGGCCGCCGCCGCCGTCGATGCGCACGGTGGCGCCGGACTTCACGGTGAGGATCGGTTTCTTCTCGATCGGGAAATTGCCGATCGCGACGTTCTCCGGCCGTAGCTTGAGATAGTGCTCGTAGGCCGGTGCGGCAAAGGCCGAAAGCGCCGTGCTGCTGAGAACGGCCAGCAACGCCGTGGAAGCCAATGCCCGCATGATCTGCTCCGGATGAGGTCGAAAGTCGTCGGTGACACTCCCTCGGACGGCTGTCCGCAGCGTCCCCCTACGTAGCGCCGGCCTTCGCCGAGCTTGTGACTCGGGGGAGCGGCTCGTGGAAGCGCAGCAGCCGCCCGGCATTGGCCAGCACCAGCAGGCTGCTGAGGTTGTGCAGGATCGCCGCGATCATCGCGCCGGCCGCGCCGAGCAGGCCGAAAGCTGCAGCAGCGACGATCGCCAGGGTCCAGGCCAGGCCGAGGACGACGTTGACGAACAAGGTGCGCCGGCACAGGCGGCTCAAGCGGATGCAGGTGCCGAGGCGGCGCAGATCGCTGCCGATCAGCACGATGTCCGCCGAGGCCAGCGCGATGTCGGCACCGCCGGCACCCATCGCCACGCCGACCACGCCAGCCTTCAAGGCCAGCGAATCGTTGATGCCGTCGCCAACCACCATCGGCCGGAAGCCGGCGCCGATCTCGGTAGTGACGCGGACCAGCTTGTCCTCCGGCAGTGCCTCGGCCTGCACCTCGGCGATGCCAACGTCCTCGGCCACGGCATGGGCGACGCTGCTCCGGTCGCCGGTCAGCAGCAGCTGGCGGCCAAGGCCGAGCCGGCGCAGATCGGCCAGCGCTTCGGCGGCTTCCGGGCGCAGGGTGTCGGCAAGCAGCAGCCAGGCGAGGAAGCGGCCTTCGAGCGCGATGCCGGCGATCGGCCCGTCATGCGCCGGTACCCGCGTGGTCGTGATGCCGTGCTGCTCGAACAGCTCCGGCCGGCCGAGCAGCACTTCGCCTTTTGCACTGTTGGCGATTACACCGAGGCCGGGGCGCTCGCGAATCTCGTCCAGCGGCAACAGGGCTTCGGTCGGAACCTGGCGCGCCAGCGCCCGGCTGACCGGATGGCTGCTGACGGCACCTAGGCTCGCGGCCAGCAGCAAGGCTTCTTCGCGCGTGCCGCCATCGGCAAGTTGCAGCGTCTGCAGACGCAGGCTGCCGAAGGTCAGCGTGCCGGTCTTGTCGACGATCAGCGAACGGGTGTCGGCCAGTTCCTCGAGGAAGGCCGAGCCACGGATGAGGATGCCGTGACGCGCCGCCACCGCGATGCCGGCGATCGCCGTTGCCGGTGCCGCCAGCGCCAGCGCGCAAGGGCAGGCGGCAACCAGTACCGCAAGCATCGCCTGCGGGTTCTGGGTGGTGAAGTAGGTGACCGCGGCGATCAGCAGCACCAGCACCAGGTACTGGCTGGCGTGGCGTTCGAGCAGGCGCGTGATCGGCGGCTTCGAGCGCTCGGCGCGCTGCATCAGGCCGATCACCTTGCCGAGCGTCGATTCGGCACCGGTGCGGGTGATGACGATGCGCAGGCGGCCGTCGAGATTGATCGCGCCGCCGAACACGTCGACGCCGGCAAGCGCTTCCACCGGCAGCGACTCGCCGGTGATCGGCGCGGTGTCGAGACTGGCGCGGCCTTCCAGCACCCGGCCATCAGCCGGCACCCGGTCACCGGCACGCACCTCCACCTGATCGCCGGGCTTCAGCTCGGCGTTGTCGACTTCGCGCAGGCTGCCGTCGGCGCTGATCAGCCGCGCGCTGCTGCGGGTCAGCTTGCCGAGCGCTTCGATCGCTTCCTGCGAGCCGATGACGCTGCGCTCCTCGAGCACGTGGCCGAAGATCATCACGATCGGCAGCAGCACCGCGGTGATCAGGTCGCCGACTGCCCAGGCGCCTAGCATCGCCAGCGCGATCAGCAGATCGGTGATGCCGTGCAGATCGGGGTGACGCAGGCTGTGCCAGGCCGCGCGCAGCACCGGCACGCCGACCAGCAGTGCTGCCGCACCGAGGATCAGCTGACCGACGCCGGCCTGGCTCGGCGCCAGCCCGTTCCAGGCCAGGCCGAGCCCGAACAGACCGAGCGCGGTCATCGCCAGGCTCAGCTGGCGCGCTGCACTGCGCTGTTCGTCCTGGCTCAGTGCCGGTGCGGCGCTGCTCATCATTCGGTACCGGACAGGATCAGCCGAGCGTCGTCGCGCGGATCGACCGTGGTCACCGAGCCGGCCTTGGCCAGCACCACCTTGATCCGCTCGCGATAGACGCGCTGGAGCAGGCCGGGGTCGACGCCGTCGCGCATCGACTGGGCCAGCTGCTGCACGGCGGCGGTATCGCTCTGCGCCTTGGCCAGCCGCTCGGCGGCCGTCGCTTCGGAGCCCTGCAGCAGGCGATCGGCCGCCTGATTCGCCTGCTGCACGCTCCAGGCCGCGTCACTGCGTGCTTCGGCGACATTGCGCTCGGCCTGCTGGCTGGCGGTCAGCACGGCGTTGAAGGCGCCGACCGTGGCCGGTGGCAGCGAGGACTGCACGTCGACCCGCGCGATCTCGATGCCGAGCCCGATGCCAGCCTGCTTGAGGCTCGCCAGCCGGGCATTGATGCTCTGCAGCAGCTCGCCGCGCAGCCGCTCGCGCTGTTCGGCCGCGGCGCTGTTGGCGCCATCGGCGACCAGCTCAGGCCGCGCGACCAGGATGGTGTCGAGATCGCGCGCGGCGCAGGCGGCGAGCGCAGTGCGGGTCACCAGACGATCGAGGGCCGGCAGCAGATGCTCGCGTTGCAAGGCGTAATCGCGCGGCTCGGTGACCTTGTAGAACACCCGCAGATCCATCTGGACGATGCCGGCGTCGCCGGTCAGCAGATAGCCGGAGCCGGCGAGAGCATCGTTCAAGGGTGCGGCTTCGTCATCGTCCTCGGAGGACATCTCGGCAGCGCGCGCGGCGGCCGAGCGGGCCAGCCCGGTGACGCGATGCTCAAGCACGCTTTCCGCCGAGGGCAGCAGCAACACGCGCTCGAACGGCGGCGGCCAGGCCAGCAGCAGGCCGGCGTTCTGCACCCGGTCGAGCGTGCCCATGCGGACGACCAACGCCGCGTTCTGCGGGCCGACCTGGGCGATGTTCGAGGTCGCCCAGCGCAGCGCGACCAGGGCGGTCACCGCATACAAGGCGATGAACGCGAAGCGCCCGGCCTGCAGCCACGGGCTCGGACTGGGATCGCTGCTCACTTGGCCATGTCCGGCGGCCCGTCGACCAGCGCGCGGAACGGCGCGGCATCGGTGCGCAGGATCAGCCGGGTGCCCGGATTGACCAGTGTTCCGAGCGTATCGAGCGAGCGCAGCAGCTTGTACAGCTGCGGCGCACCGGCGTAGGCGCGGCCGTAGATGCCGGCTGACTGCACGCGCGATTCGGCTTCGATCTGCGCCGCCTTGACCGTCGCATCGGCCTGGATGATTCGCGCATCGCGCTCGGCGGCGGAGCGGATTTCGGCGGCCTGGCGCTTGCCGATTGCGGTGCGTTCGGTGGCGATGGTGTCGCGCTCGGCGCGCATGCGGTCAACGGTCGCCGCCAGGGTGACACTGGGCAAGGTCAGGCGTTCGATGCCGACCTGCACCACTTTCAGCCCGTAGGACTTGAGCAGCGATTGCTCGATCTGCGCGCCGAGCCGGGCCTCGAAATCGGCGATCTGCACTTTCGAGGCATCGGTGTTGATCAGCTGCGACAGCTCGAAGCCGCTGGCCGTGGTCTCGAGTGCCGAGCCGACGAAAGTGCGGATCTGTCGCGCCGCTTCATCCGGCTGGTTCTGCACCGCGCGCATGAACCGCTGCACGCTGGCCGCATCAGGCTCGACCTGCCAGGCGACATAGGCCTGGATGATGATCCGCAGGCCATCACGGGTGCCGGCGTCCTGCAGGCCGCTGGAGGTGGTGCGCAGTCGCAAGTCGACCGGAATCGCCGTCTCGAATGGTGCCGGCAGCCGCCAGGCCAGGCCCGGCGCCAGCAGCACGCGGGCCGGATTGCCGAAGCGGGTGACCACGGTCGCTTCGCCGGCCCGCACCTGCACCAGGCTCGCGGTGGCGACGGCGAAGGCGACCAGCACGGCGGCGATCAGCAGCCGGCGGCGCGGCAGTCGCGCGATGTCTGGGCGGTGAAGTTCGGTCATGGCGTCGCGGTGTCCGCTGGCGGCGCGTAACGCCGCAGGTCGAGGGTCGGTGCGGAAGCGCCGCTGCCGATGCGGTGATCGAGCAGCACCAGCTTCGCGTCCCTGAGGCCTGCGCTCAGTTGGCCGAGATACTGCTCGAGCACGAAGGCATTGCCGGCCGCCTGATAGGCGCTCTGTTCGGCGGCGAAGCGCAGTTGCGCGGCTTCGGCGGCGGACATCGTTTCGCGGGCGATGGCATTGGCCTTGTCGGTGGCGATCGAGGCTTGCAACTGGGCGTCGTTGATTTCTTCCGCGGCCCGGCCGCGCTCACGGGCGATCGCCGCCTGCGCCTTGATCAGTGAAGCCTGCACGCCGTGATAGGCGTTAGCCGCGCCGGACGGCGGATGAATCTGTTCGATCAAGGTCGCGAGGATTTCCACGCCACTGCCGAGCGCATCGAGATCGGCCTGCACGCGGCGGCCGACATCGCGGGCCAGCGCGTCGCGCTTTTCGCTGAGCACACCATCGAGCGTGCGCGAAGCGAAATCCTCGACCAGCACGCGGCCGGCGGTGTTGCGGATCAGGGTCGGCAGGTCGGCGCTGTTGTAGGTCGCCGCCATCGCCGCGTCGTCGCCGAGACCGATGCGGTAGATGAAGCGCACGTCCATGTTGATCACCTGGAAGCTTTGCTTGTCACCGGCGAGGCCGGCGATCACCTGGCCGTTCTCGCTTTCGTGGGCGGCGTCCCAGAGGCGGTTCGCGGAGTCCGGCGCCAGGCCTTCGGCATCGCTGGTATCGGGCGCTTCGTCGTCTTCGATCACCGTGCTGATCGCGTGGATGCTGCCGTTCTCGACCGCGCGCAGCCGCCCGAACGGCCAAGGCAGGCCGGCATGCAGACCGGGGCCTAGCACTTCCACCGGCTTGCCGAAGCGTTCGTAGATGCCGCGGCCGTCGATTGCGATTTCGCGGATGCCGGTCATCAGCCAGCCGACCAGCAGCACCGCGCCGAGCACCGGCAGCAGCGCGCGGCGCATGTAGCCGAAGGCCCAGTTCTGGCGCAGGTCGATGCCGAAGCGCTGCTGCAACTCGTCCTGCAGATTGGCCAGTGGCCGCGGCGGCCATTGCAGCTGCCGGGCGAAGTAGCTGTCTGCAAGCGGGCTCGGTTCTTCACTCGCCGGCCGGCGAGTGAACAGTGACAGCAGCGCGCGCAGTGCGAATTCCGCCGCCACTGCGGCCGGCTGCAGGCCGGCCAGCACCGCGAGCCGTGCCGGCCAGAAGCTGTCGGCGCGGCTGAAGAACAGGCAGGCGGCGGCGAGGCTCAGAGTCAGCAGCGGCAGCCGGACCAGCCGCGCGAGGCGTGCCGCTTCCGGAGATTCCACAGTGGCGAGATTGGCGAACCAGCGCTCCAGCACCAGCAGGCCGAAGACCATCAGCAGCAGCGCGCCGCCGGCGGCATAAGCGAACTGCCCGAGCACGAGGCCGGGCAGGGCAAGGTTCCAGGTGCGGATCACCGTTGCCAGCGGCAGCAGTGCGAACAGCGCCAGCAGCGATGCTCGACCGCCATCGCTGCGCAGCAGCTGGATGAGCGCGCGGGCTGCGTTGCGCAGCGTCCACAGAACATGCCGATAACGCGGCGCATCGGCCGGAAGTTTGTCTGCGGTTGCTGGCGGCGGCTCGAGAGCCGCGGCACGCCAGCCAGCCACTGAACGTGCAGACAGCAAGCCCAGCGCCAGCAACCACAAGGAGGCGCCGACCGCCGCGCATAGCGGCGCCAGCAGCGAGCCTTGAACCGCCGGCCAGAACCAGGCGGCCAGCATCGCCGCGAGACCTGGCCCGCCTAGCCAGAACGCCTGGATCAGCAGCCTGCGCGCCTGTAGCGCAGCCAGCCGGAAGCGCGGCAGCGCCGTGAGGTCGAGTCCGTCGCTGTGCAGATCGACAGGCATCGCCTGCTCGGTCGGGACTCGCTTACGGCTCGCCTTTCAACGGTCCGAATGCCGGCGGCGGCTTGCGGTGCTTGGTCGCGGCCTCGTAGGCCGCGGCGATGCGGATGATCAGGGGCTCGTCGAACGGCCTGCCGACGATGTCCATGGCCACCGGCAATACGGCTTTCACGGGGCCGATCAGGCGCGTGTGATCGTCGCCGGCGAGCTTGCTTTCGCCGCCGCCCGCGCCGGTCTTCGGCCAGGCGTCGTCCGGCGTCTTCGGTGCACTCGGGTCGCGGATCAGGTCATAGACTTCGGTCGTGAAACCGGCCGGCACGCTGATCACCGGGAAGCCCTGGGCGCCGATGAAGCTCCAGACGCCGCCGCCATTGCGGCCATTGATCGGCGGACCCTGCGGGGCGCCGAGCTTGGTCGGCGGCAGGTTGCTGGTTGGATAGACCAGCGCATCGAGCTGCTGCTCGGCCATGCACTGCAGGATCACCTGCTGCAGCGAGAAGCGCAGCAGCAGCCGATTGCTCATGTCGAGTGCCTTGGCTTTCTGCACGTTCTCGCGGTTCTTCTTGCGATCCGGCCAGGTCGGGTCCTGATGGAAGCGGGCGTAGCTGATCAGGTCGGCATTGGTCTTGATCTTGGCGTCGCCGCGCTGGCGCAGGTAGAGATCGATGAAGTACTTGTTCTGGCCATCGCCCTCGGAAGTGCCGAAGTCGCGCAGGCTCAGCTTCTCGGACACCTTTGACGGATCCATCGCCAGATCGATCAGCTTCGCCGTGTGGTCCGCGCTCGGCTCGCCCTTGTCGTCGACCGGGAACACTTCGGGGAAGCGCTTCGTGTACAGCGCATTGCTGTCCTGTGGCGCGTACTTGCGGATGCAGGCCGTGAACAGCTCGCCTTCCGGACCCGGATCGACGACGGTCGCGCCGAGCTTCTTCAGATCTTCCGCGCCTTGCGAGACCAGATCGATGGTCTGCTCGTCGGCCTTGGTAAATAGCTTTTTATTCATGTACTCGCGGACCACGCCGATGCGCAGGCCGGCCAGCGGCGTCGGCTTGGCGTAGCTGACGTAGGCGTCCTTCGGCATGCGGCCGATCGAGAATGCGGTGAGCTCGTCCTTCGGGTCGTAACCGGCGATCACGTCGAGCACGCGGGCGGCGTCTGCGACCGTGCGGCAGATCGGCCCGACTCTGGTGTTGATGCCGATCTGGACCATGCCCTTGCGGCTGACCAGTTCCTCGGTCGCGGCGATGCCGACCGAGCTGGCCGCACTGGCCGGGCCGCGGATCGACGAACCGGATTCCTCGGCGATCGAGCAGGTCACCAGGTTGGCGCCGACCGCCGAGCCAGAACCGGAGCTGGAGCCGCGCGGACTGCGCTCGGTGTCGTAGGCATTGCAGAAGGTGCCGCCGTAGGAGCTGCGCGGAATGCCCGAGGCGTACTCGCCGAGATTGCTCTTGGCGATGATGATCGCGCCGGCCGCGCGCAGGCGCTCGACGAAGGTGGAATCTTCCGGCGGCCGGTCGTTGGCGTAGTCGACATCGGCGCCGGAAGTGGTGCGCATGTCGAAGGTGTCGTACTGATCCTTGATCGCCATCACCACGCCGTGCAGCGGGCCGGCCAGCTGGCCGGTCCTGGCGAATGCGGCGTCCTGCGCGGCGGCCACTTCGAGCGCGTCCGGCATCTGCGGATCGCCGTCGGCCTTGTCGGTGAGGCTGCGCGCCTTGCGGGCATCGAAGCCCCATTGCTTCAGCGTCTTCGGCCGCAGGTTCAGGGTCACCAGTGCGTTCAGCTGGCCGGCATTGGGGATCGTCGTGATCGGCCCGAGAATGCCTTTCGGCTCCGCGACGCAGGTGCCGTTGTAGGCCTTGATGCGCTTCAGATACAGCTCGACGAGCCGGGTCGAGGTCAGTTCCTTGGCCAGGATCGCCTGCTGGATGTCGGGGATCGTCGCCTCCTCGAGATGAAACGGCGCTGCCTGCACAAAAGAGCTGGCAGACAGGAGGACCGCAGCAAGCAGGGCAGGGGTTTTCGGGCGACGTCTCATGATTTTCTCGGACCGGCAGCGCCGGGTCGCGCTGTTCCTGTCCTAGAGACGCATGCCCGATGCGAACCCCTACCCGGGCGACGAGCTTGTCAGTCGATCTGGATCGCTTCGTGCGCCACGGCGCGCGCCACCGCCGGGCGGGCGCGAACGCGATCCATCAGCGCTGCGTAGGTCGGGTAATCCTTGCGCATGTCGACGCCGCAGCGGTTGCCCCAGCGGTAATGAACGAGCAGAAAGGCGTCGACGGCGGTGAATGCATCGCCCATCGCCCAGGCCTTGCCGGCGAGCCGTTCCTCGATGTCGGCATAACCGATGCGGATCGCCGCCCGGCCGGCCTCGGCGATGCCTTCGATCGCCGCCTTGTCGGTGGAGGTGGTGAAGCGCTCCGGGCGGAACACGGTGCGGACGCCGGCCTGATGCATCGTCGTCGCCAGCCAGTTCATCCATTCCAGCGCCCGTACGAATTGCTCCGGGTCTTCCGGCAGCAGGCTGGGGCTCGGGTGGCGGCGAGCCAGATAGACAGCGATCGCCACCGATTCGGTCAGCACTCGTTCGCCCTGCTCGTCCTTGATCCCCAGCGCCGGCACCCGGCCGCGCGGATTGATGCCCAGATACTCAGGCTTGCGATTCGCGCCCTCGGCGATCACCACCCGCACCGGCTCGTAGGCGATGCCGAGTTCCTCGAGCACGATGTGCGGCGCCAGCGAGCAGGCACCGGGGGAGTGGAACAGGCGGTATTCAGGGGACATCGGCAGCTCCGGGCGGGGTGGAAATCAGGGCTGCAAGCATGGGCGCAGCGCGGCGTTTCGTCATGTCCGGGCGTGCACGATCGTCGCCGGGATCGCTCAGCCGGCATTCAGGGGCGCGGGTTATTGAGTCGGCATCACGACTTTTGAACGTGGTGCGCTCTTATCAGGTTGCACGCGCTTGCAGACGGACTGCATGATGCCGACTCAATAACCGAAACATATTGATTTTGTTATTGATCCGGCTGCTGCCGCGCGTTTTCTAGCAGATTGCCCTCGACTCAACCAGCGCATCAGCGTTGAATAGTAAGCAGCCGGATCAATAACATCCGGTTCCCCATTCACAGCACGAGCTCTAACCATGCGCGCAGTCCGTACCCTGATTCCGATGATGCTGCTGACGATGAGCGTCGGTGCCGTCCACGCCGACTGGAAGTCCGACTTGAAGAGCGCCGCCAAGCAGCAGGCCGGCGCCAAGGTCGAACAGACTCTGGGCCTCGCCAATCCGGCCCCCGCCGGTGCCAGCGCCTATCTGATCAATCTGAAGAATGGCGATACCGTCTCCAGCCCGTTCCTGATCCAGTTCGGCCTGAAGGGTGCGGGCGTGTCGCCGGCTGGCCTGCAGAGCGTCGACACCGGTCACCACGTATTGCTGATCGACGGCCCGACGTTCGATGCAACCCTGGCGCTGCCGCTCGACAACGCCAGCATCAAGCATTTCGACAAGGGCGAAACCGAGACGATGCTGAGCTTGCCGGCCGGTACGCACACGATCCAGTTGCTGGTTGCGGACTGGAAGCAGCAGGCGTTCAATCCTTCGCTGCAGTCGGAGAAGATCACGATCACGGTGAAGGGTGGGGCTGCGGCGCCGGCCAAGAAGTAAGGCTATCGAAACGAGGTGGAGTAAGCGTCACACCGCGTACTCCACCCTTCATCATCAAGACCGCTCAGGCGAGTCGTAGCCGCGGCTCAACTTTCGCCATCTTTTCGAAATCGCTGTCGTCGTGCAGCAACGTCAAGTCAAAATCGAGCGCGATCTGCGCGATAAGACAGTCGTTCGAGCTGCGGGGCGTAAAGCCTTTCCAGCGACAACGGGCATAGAGCGATGCTGCGGCGGCGTGCGTGTTGAAAGCGTGCTCCGGCGTCGCGATCCGATGTGGGGCGAACCAGGTGCGCATCCGCTGGAAGTGGATTTCGTCGCGCGCGCCCTGCAGCACTTCCTGGACGATCGTCCCGGTCACAAAGATTGCAATGTCGGAGTCGATCAGTGCGCGCAGACGCTTGCCCACGGCGCGCGGCTGACGGCTCCCAAACTCGATCCAGGCGGAGGTGTCAACCAGGAACATCAGGGCGCTTGGCCAGCGCGCGCGGCCTTGTAGTCATAGGTCGGATCGATGCAGTCGGAGCCAAACATCTCGAGAATGCGCTTGCGCTCGCGAGATTCGACGTATTCCTTCAAGGCGAGGTTGACGACATCGCGTTTGGTCTTCGCCTGCGAGAGTTTCATGGCCTTCGAGACGAGCTTGTCGTCGAGAACGATGTTGGTGCGCATGCCCGCGAACCTCCAGAAAGTATGCACATGACTATACACCACCTCTGGTGTATCCTCCGCGCTCGTTTTTGCCCTAGCCGCGAGCGTCCGAGCCATGACCGAAACCCTGAACAAGCGCAGCCAGGCGATTACCGCCGGCCTCAACCGCAGCCCGAACCGCGCGATGCTGCGTGCCGTCGGCTTCAAGGACGGGGATTTCGAGAAGCCGATCGTCGGCATCGCCAGCGGCCATTCGACGATGAACCCCTGCAACGCCGGCATCGGCAGCTTGGCGACGCGTGCCGAAGGCGCATTGAAGGCGGCGGGCGCGATGCCGCAGATCTTCGGTTTCCCGACCGTCACCGACGGCATCGGCATGGGCACCGAAGGCATGAAGTATTCGCTGGTGTCGCGGGAAGTGATCGCCGATGCGATCGAGACCTCGGTGCAGTCACAGTCGATGGACGGCGTGCTGGCGATCGGCGGCTGCGACAAGAACATGCCGGGCGCGATGATCGGCATGCTGCGCATCAATGCGCCGGCGATCTTCTGCTACGGCGGTACCATCAAGGCCGGCACCTGGAAAGGTGTTGCGCTGACCATCGTCTCCTCGTTCGAAGCCGTCGGTGCCTACGGCGCCGGCAAGATGTCGAAGGAAGATCTCGACGGCATCGAGAAGAATGCCTGCCCGAGCTTCGGCGCCTGCGGCGGCATGTACACGGCGAACACCATGTCGAGCGCGATGGAAGCGCTGGGCATGTCGCTGCCGTATTCGTCGACCGAAGCCAACCCGGACGCCGAGAAAGGCGACTCCGTGGCGCGCTCTGCCGAAGCACTGGTCGACGCGATCCGCCGTGATCTGAAGCCGCGCGACATCGTCACCCGCAAATCGATCGAGAACGCGATTGCCGTGGTCATGGCCACCGGTGGTTCGACCAACGCGGTGCTGCATTTCCTGGCCATCGCCAACGCCGCCGGCGTGGTCTGGACGCTCGATGACTTCGAGCGCGTGCGCCTGAAGACGCCGGTGCTCTGCGATCTGAAGCCGTCAGGCCAGTACGTGGCGACCGATCTGCACAAGGCTGGCGGCATTCCGCAGGTGATGAAGATCCTGCTCGAAGCCGGCCTGCTGCATGGCGACTGCATCACCATCACCGGCCAGACCATCGCCGAAGTACTGAAGGACGTGCCGGCCCAGCCGCGCGCCGATCAGAACGTGATTCGCGCCTTCGACAAGCCGATGTACAAGCAGGGCCATCTGGCGATCCTGAAGGGCAATCTGGCGCCGGATGGTGCGGTCGCCAAGATCACTGGCCTGAAGAATCCGGTGATCACCGGTCCGGCCCGCGTCTTCGATTCCGAAGAATTGGCGATGACCGCGATCATGGCCGACAGCATCAATCACGGCGACGTGCTGGTGATCCGCTACGAAGGTCCGAAGGGCGGCCCGGGCATGCGCGAAATGCTGACGCCGACCTCGGCGCTGATCGGCAAGGGCTTCGGCGAAACCGTCGGCCTGATCACCGATGGCCGCTTCAGCGGCGGCACCTGGGGCATGGTGGTCGGCCACGTGGCGCCGGAAGCGTTCGTCGGTGGCGTCATCGCGCTGGTCAACGAAGGCGACTCGATCACCATCGACGCCCACAAGCAGCTGCTGCAGCTGAATGTCGACGAAGCCGAGCTGGCCCGGCGCCTCGCCGCCTGGGTGCAGCCGGCGCCGAAGTACACCAAGGGCCTGCTCGCCAAGTACGCGAAGCTGGTGTCGGCGGCTAGCCTCGGTGCGGTGACCGACTGATCGGCCTGCGCTGATTCGAAAAAGCCCCGGCTACCGTCGGGGCTTTTTTGTTTACAGGTACGGCGACAGCAACCAGCAGGCGGCATCACGCAAGCGGAGCAGCACCGGGCGGCGTCGCACCTTGTCGTACTCCAGGGTGGTGGCGCGTTCGCTCAGGACATCGCAGTGCTGTGCCAGCTGTTCGACGAAGGCGCGGTCGTAAGTCTCGACGACCATCTCGAAGTTCAGCCGCAGCGACCGCATGTCGAGATTCGCCGAGCCGAACTGCGCGTAGCGGCGGTCGACCACGAACAGCTTGGTGTGGCAGAACGGCGGCGGCTGCAGGTGCACGCGCACGCCGCGCTTGAGCAGCGGCGGAATCAGCTTGTGCATCGCGTACCAGGTGATCCGATGGTTGCGATCGCGACTCAGGACCAGATCGACGACGACGCCACGCACCGCCGCCGACATCAACGCCGACAGCAGCTCGTCCGGCGGCACGAAGTACGGCGTGACGATCTGGATGCGTTCCTGCGCGGCGGCAATCGCCGCCAGCAGCACCAGGCTCAGATGGCCGAAATCCTCGTTCGGGCCGTCGGTGATGACCCGGCACAGCGCGCCGCTCTGATCGGACGAAGCAGTGACCGGCGCTGTTGGGGGACTCCAGTTTTCTTCGGCGGCGTAAGCCCAGTCGTCGATGAACACCTGCTGCAGCTGGGCGATGACCGGCCCGTGTATCTCCACCTGCAGATCAGCGGCCGTGCCCGGCTTGTCCGGCTCGGCGACGTAATGGGTGGCGCTGATGTTCATGCCGCCAGTGAAGGCGACGGCGCCATCGACGATCAGCAGCTTGCGGTGATTGCGCAGATTGATGTGCAGGAACGGCGGCCACAGGCGCAGCGGGTTGTAGCGCACCACCGGCACGCCGCGCGCCAGCAGCTCGCTGCCGGCGCGACGCCAGGCCAGTTCGCCGACGCCATCGAGCAGGCAGCGCACGGCCACGCCGCGCGCCTGGGCGCGGTCCAGTGCCTCGATGAACTGCTCGCCGGCTTCGTCGCGATCGAAGATGTACGAGGTCAGCGCAATCGAATACCGGGCCGCGTCGATCGCGGCGAGCATCCGAGGATAGGCCGCTTCGCCGTTGTGCAGCACCTCCAGCCGGTTGCCGGTCAGTAGCGGCAGGCCGGTGATCACGTCGCCGCTGCGCGCCACTTCATTGAGGCTGATCGGCACCACATCGGGCTGGTAGCGGGCATCGCTCTCGGCGTAGCTCGGGCCACTGCGCGGCGGCGGTTGCTGCTGGCGCTGCGCGCGGGTGAGCACCCGGTTGATGCCGAACACGAAATACAGCACCGGCCCGGCGAACGGCAGCAGCAGGCAGGCGCCGATCCAGCCCCAGGCCGATGCGGCGTTCTGCTTGTGCAGCAGGGCATGCGCCGCGGTCCAGGTGGTCAGCAGCAGACTGGCGATCGGCAGCAACCAGCTGCTGATTTCGCGGATATCGGTGATCAAGAAGCTTCCTCGGGCTGCAGGCGCACGGTCAGGCCGACCGGCAAGTGGTCGGACAGCCGCGCGTCGAGCACGCGGACTTCATGGACGTCCAGACCGTCGGTGACCAGCACGTGATCGATGCAGCGGGTGGGCGCCCAGGCCGGATAGGTCAGCTCACGATGTACCGGTTTCAGGCCGGCGCGGCGCAAGCTGGGATGCGCCTCGAGTTCTTGCGGCCCGCAGTTGAAATCGCCGAGCACTAGCGCATCGTCGCCGTCTTCAAGCAGGGCGCCGAGATAGCCGAGCTGGCGGTGGCGATCGCGCCGCCCGAGTGCCAGATGGACCACCACCACCCGCAAGGGTCGATAGCCCGGACGTCTGACTTCGACATCGAGCGCGCCGCGTCCCGGCAGCAGGCCGGGCAGCAGGTGATGGCGCAGCAGCTGCAGCGGATCGCGCGCCATCACGCCGAGGCAATGTTGCGCGAATGGCCGCAGATCGCGGTTCACCGCCGCCTGCCAGTGCGGCAGGGCGGCGCGTTCGGCGAGATAGGCAACCTGATTCAGCTGCCGCGTCCTCAGGCTGCCGGCATCGGCTTCCTGAATCCCGACCAAGTCATAGCCGGCGGCCAAGCTGCCGATCTCGTCGAGCACGCCGCGCACGCCTTGCGACGGCAGCAGATGGCGCCAGGCCTGGGTCAGATAGTGGCGATACTGGCTGCTGCGCAGGCCAACCTGGATGTTCAGGCTTAGCACCCGCAGCAGATCGGGCGCGCTGCCCAGGGTCATCAGCGGCGGCGGTCCTAGTGAGTTTTCGCGGCGATCAGCGCGCGGATCGCCGGCACCGCCGCCAGCGCGGCTTTCTCGCCAGCCAGGATTGCCCGCTGCTTGGATTCGAAATCGGCGGCCTTGATGCCATGCACATCAGGGGCGATGACCACATCGGCGGCCGGCAGCTCGGCACGGCGCAGGGACGAACCCATGATGTCGAAGGCCTTCAGCACGGTGCCCAGCGTCGAGTCCTCGCGCGCTTCCTCGACCGGCGCCGAGACATCGACGGCGATCACGATGTCGGCACCGAGCGTACGGGCGAAGCGCACCGGCACCGGGCTGACGGTGCCACCATCGACGTATTCCTCGTTGTCGATCACCGCCGGCTGGAACACGCCGGGAATGGCCGACGAAGCACGCACCGCGAGGCCGACATCGCCGGTGGTGAACACCGTGGCTTCGCCGGTGCGCAGCTTGGCGGCGACGGCCGCGAAGCGTCGCGGCAGCTGCTGGATCTTGCGGTTGCCGACCTTCTCGTTGACGAAGTTCTGCAGCTTTTCGCCGCGCAGCAGGCCGCGGTTGAACAGCTGCCAGTCGGCAAAGGTCGCGCGTTCGAGATCGAAGGTCATTTCCTGCAACTCGAAGCCGTTGAGGCCCGAGGCGTACAGCGCGCCAACCACGCTGCCGGCGCTGGTGCCGATGATCAGATCGACCTGAATGCCCTGCGATTCGAGCATCTTGATGACGCCGACATGGGCGAAGCCGCGCGCTGCGCCGCCGCCGAGCGCCAGCGCCACCTTCGGCAATACCGGCGGCGGCGGAATGACCGGGCCGGTCGGCGCTTCGACCACGGGTGCCGTGACCACAGGCGTGCTGCCGCATGCGGTCATGAGTCCGCAGACCGTGGCGAGGGCAGCGAACAGGCGACGGCTTCGATTCATGGCGACTGGGAGCGAGACGGGGGCTCAGTTTAGACGCGCTACCCGTCAGCGAGTTGCAGCGGCGATCAGCGCGCCGCCAGCGCGGCCGCGAGTTCGTCGAAGCTGAACAGCACCGGGCAGACCGGCGCTTCGGATGCGCCGGCCAGCGGCAGCGGGAAGGCGCTGAGGAAATAGCGGCCTTCGGGCACGGCGGCGACATCCAGGCATTCGAACACGGCGGCGCGCGGCAGCAGCTTGCGGTGGATCGGACGTTTGCGGGAACCGGGCTGGAAGTCGGTCGACTTCCAGGAAGTCAGATAGGCATCGAAACGCGGATTGGCGAGCAGCCAGTCGGCGGCATCCTCGGCCAGGGTCAATGCGCAGGCCGGATCGTGCTGGCCGCGAGCGGTCGTCGGCAGATCGGCCAAAGTCAGGATCAGTTTGTCGGGCGCGCTTTCATGGCCGGTCGCACGACGGATTTCGCTGCGCAGCTGGGCGGCATCGACGAGGCAATGGCGACCGCTGGCGACGTCCTGCCAGACCGGTGCTTGAAGCTTCAGCAACAGCACCGGACCGTAGAGATTGCCGAGCCGCGCCGGCGTGAAATAGCTGCCGACGTCATTGCCGTCTTCCAGGATGTGCGACGGCGCATCGACATGCGGCAGGCTGTGCGGCGCCAGCCGATGGGCGTCGTAGCGCACCGGCGGATGGGCCGGATTGCACAAGTCATAGATCGGCTCAACCGAATACGGCGCGCCCTCGGCCCAGAGACCGGGCGTGTCGGGACGGATCAGTGGCGACAGGACGTAGGGCATGGTGAGGCAGTGTCCAGTGGCTGGTTACCAGTTGCCGGAAAGCGAAATTAATCTGTATCTGACCCCGATTGTTGGGCCGATTACTGGGGCAGGGAGAACACGCGTCGGGCGTTCGCCGTTGTCGAAGTGGCGATCTGCGCCGGCGACTCACCGCGTGCAGCAGCGATTGCTTCGAGCACGGCGGGCAGGTACGCGGGCTCGTTGCGGCGATCCTTGGGCTTCGGTCGCAAGGTGCGCGGCAGCAGATAGGGCGCATCGGTTTCGATCAGCAGGCGCTCGGCCGGAATCATCCGCGCGACTTCGTGCAGATGGCTGCCGCGGCGCTCGTCGCAGATCCAGCCGGTGATGCCGATGTGGCAGTCGAGCTGCAGGTAGTCCGCGCAGGCGGCGGCCGTGTCGGTGAAGCAGTGGACGACGGCGTCGCGCAGCTGTGGCCGGTAGTCACGGAGGATCGCGATGAAATCCGCATGGGCATCGCGCTGATGCAGGAACACCGGCTTGTTCGCCGCGATCGCCAGTTCGAGCTGGGCGATGAACGCGGCGCGTTGCTCCGGGCGCGGCGACAGGTCACGGAAGTAGTCGAGCCCGCACTCGCCCAGTGCGACCACTTCCGGCGCTTGCGCCAAGGTCGCGATGCGGGCGGCGAGGGCATCGTTCCAGTCGGCGGCGTGATGCGGATGCAGGCCGGCGGTCGCGTACAGCCGAGGCTGATCGCTGCCACGCGTTGCTTGGGCAAAGGCCAACACCTGTTCGTTGCTCGCCGCGCAAGAGCCGGTGACGATGATCGCGCCAACACCAGCTGCGCTGGCGCGACTCAGGACAGAGTCGAAGTCGACAGCGAAGCTTTCGTGCGCCAGGTTGGCACCGATGTCGACGAGACCCATCAGGCCGCAACCATCCTCATTTGGTCGCGGTCGCCGCCGGCACCGCGAAGCAGCCATGGCGCCAGAGCACGATCTGTTCAACAGTCGGCGTCTCGCCTGGCGGTACCGATTTCTCGAGCATGTAGATGATCTTGAAGGTGTCGAGCTGCTGCTGGCCGACATGCGTGGTGTTCCAGTCGCGGCACAGCCAGCGACCGTAGTAGAGGCGGTTGTCGGCGAACGCGGCGGACCAGACGCGTTCCATGTACTTGTGCCAGCGGATGTTCTGCCACTCGTGCGTGATGTACTCGGGCTTGTCGTAGCTGATGCCCTTCCGCTCCGGGTGCAGCAGGTCGAGTTCGGTGCCGTCGCGCAGTGTTGCCGGAATCACGAACCAGCCGTCTTCGCGCGACGGGAACGGCGCGAACATGTCCCAGTACTGATCGAGGCGCACCTTGCGCAGCGGCGGCGTCAACATCGCGTACAGCCGTTCCGGCAGCCAGTGAATGGTGCAAAAGTTCCAGGTCAGTAGCACCACCATCGTGAAGCCGGCGAGCGCCTGGGCGATCGGCCCGCTTTCGAACGGCCGGTCATGGAACGGCAGCAGCGCGCCGCTGATCTGGCCGAAGCCACCGCGGTTGCGGCCGACGAAGTCGTACACGGCATTGCCGATCGGCACGGCCCAGCTGCCCGACAGCAGCCAGCCGGCCCAGGCCAGCGACGGCGAGCGGCGCAGCAGGATCACGAACGCCGGCCACTTCAGATAGGCGTGATCGTCGTGATCGAGGATCACCCAGGAGTAGTTCGCTTCGAGCAATGACTTTGCCCGAGGCGTGTCCTGCGCCGGCGCGATCTCGGCTTTCAGCAGCAACAACGATCGCAGGATCAGCACGCTCTTCAGGCAGAAGCCGCAGTCACGGTCGTAGTAGATGCGCAGCGGCTGCGGGCCGATGGCGGCGGCGCGGCGGTCGCGCCAGCGGCCTGCTGCATCCCACAGCCAGCCACCGGCGAACAGGCTCAGCGAGGTCAGGCTGATGTACGGGAAGGGCCCAAGTTCCAGGCAGAAGATGAAGCCGATGTGCATCGCCATCAGCATCGCCATCACCGAGAAGCGGAAGGCGCGGCTGAGTACCGGGATGAAGACCAGGATAGGCCCGACCATCTCCAGCCACCAGACGTAATGCGTGAGGCCGGTGGTCAGTTGCGGGAAGGTCTTCAGCCATTGGCCGAGCGGTGTCGCGTAACCGTCGATCGACAGCGCGTAGAACACCGCGGTGCCGTTGTGCCAGTCGGCGCCGCTTTTCAGGATGGCGCTGAAGAAGTACACCGACATCACCTGGAACAAGATGCCGACCGAAGCCCAGGAACGATGCCGGTTGTCGGCCGGCGCCGGCGTGTTGCTCAGCGCCGCATCGAGGCTGGCGCGCGCCGCCACCGGCAGGAAGATCGCCCAGAAGATCAGGCAGGTGAGCAGGATGTCGCCGCCGAGCAGCACCATCGGATTGCGATTCAGCAGCGAGGCGTTGAGCACGAAGGCGATCACCAGCGCCAGGCGCGTGCGCCAGCCGAAGATGATCAGCAGCGCGGCGATCGTTTCGACGCCGAACAGCAGCGCGGCAAACCACCATTCACCGTTGGCCGCGTGGAAGCTGACGCGCCACAGACCGTTGGTGCTCAGCAGCCAGTCGCGTGGCATGACGCCGAGATCGGTGTAGAACGCAGTCAGATCGATCGCGCGACACAGCTGATCAGCCAGCAAAACGGTGCCGAGCATCACGCGGAACACGGCCAGCGTGCGCAGATCGATGCCGAAGACCATGTCGAGTCGGGTCTTGAGCCAGGCTGGAATCATCAGTTCTCTCTTCTGCCCCTTGGGCGTGCGTCGTCAAACATCTTCATAAACGAAAAGGGAGCCTCGCGGCTCCCTTATGCGTTGCAGCTGCGCGCTTACTGCTTCTGCAGGTCGCCCATTTGACCGGTGCCGCCATCGAGCCAGTTCAGGCGCTGGACGTCGCGATCGGCCGAAATGCTGCTTGCGTTGGCGTAGCCGCCGCCAAGCAAACCGCCGAGCAGACCACCCGTGGTGGTGGAGCCGGTCGTTCCGCCCGTCGTTCCGCCGGTGCTGCCACCCAGCAAACCGCCGAGCAGGCCGCCCGTCGTCGAGCCCGTCGTGCCACCGGTGCTGCCGCCCAGCAAACCACCCAGCAAGCCGCCCAGGAGGCCGCCCGTGGTGGCAGGTGGGGTTTCTGCCTTGCTGTCCTTGTTGTCCGCCACTTCGTAGATCAGGTAGCCGATGCCGGCAACGCCGACGACCAGCAGAGACAGATCGAAGAAGTCCAGACCTTCCGGACCGATGCCGTCCTGAGCCGGGCGGCCGCCATCATCCTCGGCCTGACGCATCGGCGGACGGATGTGCGCCATGAACGGAATGCCGCCGACCATCGCGATGCGGTTGCCGCGGGTGTCGAAATCCCACTGGGCGAGCGCTGGCAGTGCGCCGCCGTCGAACGTGCGCAGGCGCTGGTCGTAAGACATGCGCAGGCCGTAGTGCAGCGGTGCCGTCATTGCGCGCGCCGGATTCGGATGGCCGAAGTCCAGGCTCACGTAGGCATTCGCCGACGGTTGGGTGCTGATGTCGTTGTTCTGGCCAGCTACGGCCGTCCAAGTTCCGGCGAGTGCCAGAGCGGCGCCCGTGATGACAGCGAGCTTGCGCATTCCATGTCCCCCAAATCTGTGCTGGATTTATTAGTACTTCGGAGCAGGCAAGCTGACCCCGAGCCGGTCGAACTATAGGTTCGCGCCCCAATGCTGGCAAGCGGGCGCCGCCGCCAGAGGGTTCGACCGAAAGCTCGTTCCCACCCTAGACTTGCGCCATGTCCCCCCAACCAGAAACGATCCCCGAAACGGCGCTGCGTCCAGGCGCCAGCAGCGAATTGTCGATCGCCGGCCCGGCCGGCCGCCTCGAAGCCCTGCTGACGACGCCGAAACAGGCGCCGATCGGCCTCTGCGTGGTCTGCCATCCGCACCCCTTGTTTGGCGGCACGATGGCCAACAAGGTGGTCTGGACGCTCGGCAATGCGGCGCTGAAAGCCGGCTGCCGCGTGGTCCGTTTCAATTTCCGCGGCGTTGGCCGCAGCGCCGGTCTGTTCGACGATACCCTCGGTGAAACCGATGACGCGCTGGCCGTGATCGAAGCGCTGCGAGCCACCGCGCCGGAGTTGCCGCTGGTGATTGCCGGCTTCTCGTTTGGCGGCCACGTGGCGCTGAAAGCGGCATCGCGCACGGCTTGCGCGGCGCTGGTCACCATCGCGCCGCCGATGGGCCGGTATCTGAAGACCGCTGAGCCGCCCGCGCATCCGCAGGTGCCCTGGCTTGCGGTACACAGTGCCGATGACGACACCGTGTCCTACGCCGAGACCCACGCCGCGATGATGAGCTATGACCCGCCGCCGGAATTCATCCATTACGACGACGCCGGGCATTTCTTCCACGGCCGGCTCGGCGAACTCCAGGGCCAGGTACAGGTCTTCCTGGAACGCGTCTTGCGGCCGGCCTGAACCCCCGCCGTCCTGATGATTGCCCATCGCAACCCGGAGAAGCCCGTGGTCCTGAGCCGTCTGCGTGATCTGATTGCCCCGAAGTCCGCCGCTACGAAAGCACCTTCCGAAGCCTTGTCGACAGCGCTGCTGTTGCTCGAACTGGCCGCCGCCGATTTCGAATCCGACGATGTCGAGCTGGAGCGGGTCGGCAGCCTGCTCTGCGAACGCTATGGCCTGGACAGCGCCGCGCTCGATCAACTGCTGAGCGAAGCGCGCCTGCGTGCCCGGCAGTCGGTATCGCTGCACGAATACGTGCAGAGGTTGAACAACGCCCTGGATGCCGACGGCAAGCGCCGGCTGATCAGCATGCTCTGGCAGGTGGCGCTGGCCGACGGCCGCATCGACAAGTACGAAGAGCACCTGCTGCGCCGGCTCGTCGATCTGCTGTTCATCCCGATGGCCGACTACATCCAGGCGCGCGAAGCCGCGGTCGCCCAGGCAGGTGCCAATTCAGGCGCCAATGCTCATGGCTGAAAGCGGCGTCATAGCCGGCAGTCAGACGGCGCCGCGCAAGCGGCTGCTGGTATTTGCGGACTGGCCGATCGCGACCAAGCTTGGCGTCGGCTTTGGCCTCATCACACTGTTGCTGGTCGTCAACGCGGCAGCCTTCTTCGTGATCCAGCAGCGCGAGGAGAAACAGCGCGAATGGACCCAGCACACCTATGAAGTGATCGCGGCGCTGCGCGATCTGGAAGTACAGACGCTGAATCAGCAGGCCGGCATCCGGGGGTTTCAGCTGACCCATGATCCGGCCTACCTGGTGCCGTACAACGACGGCGCCGAGGCTTATCGGCATGTGCTGGCGACCTTGCGCGGTCTGGTCGTCGACAACCCGGCGCAGCAGGCGCAGCTCGATCGCATCGACGAGGTGATGGGCAGCTGGCGCAGTGAAATCTCCGAGCCCACCCGCGTGCTGATCGAAGGCGGCGGCAGCACCGAGGCGTCGGTCGCGCTGACGGTCAAGGGCAAGGGTTATCGCGATACGCTGCGCGCCCTCATCGCCGAGACCCAGGCCACCGAACGCCTGCTGCTCGGCCAGCGCAGCGCCACCTTGCATGAAAGTGTCGAGATGGCGCGTCGGCTGACCGTGCTGCTGCTGAGTCTGGCGGTGCTGATCTCCGGTTACGCCATCCGCAGCGTGCGGCGGATGATCGCCGCGCCGATCACCGCATTGACCGTGCTGATGACGCGCCTGGCCGGTCATGATCACAGCATCGTCGTGCCGTTCCAGCGTCGTGCCGACGAGGTTGGCGACATCGCCCGCGCGCTCGACGTGTTCAAGGCCATGTCGATCGCCACCCATAGCCAGAACTGGGTCAAGACCTCGCTCGGCGAGATCTCCGCCGGATTGCAGGAAGCGCGCGATACCGGCGCCTTTGCCCATGCGCTGACCGATGCTCTGCGGCCGAAGGTCGGCGCTGCCGCGCTGGCGTTCTACGGTTTCGACGATCGCCGCCAGCGTCTGCAATGCCTCGGCGGCTACGGCCTGCCGGAGGAGACCACCCGGCGCCAGGCAATCCGGCTCGACGATGGCCTGGTCGGCCAGTGCGCGCGCAGCCGCGAACCGGTGCTGCTGCGCGACCTGCCAGGCGATTACCTGAGCATCCGTTCGGGACTTGGTCAGACGACGCCGCGCTGCCTGCTGCTGCTGCCGCTGGTGCTGCAGGATCAGTTGGTGGCAGTGCTCGAGATTGCCGCCTTCGATGATTTCAGCGTTGACCAGAGACATCTGCTCGACGAGTTGCTGCCGATTGCCACGCTTTCGTTCGACAACCTGCGCCGCGCGCTGCGCACTCAGGAACTGCTGGCCGAAACGCAGGCGCAATCGGAGGAACTGCAGGCTTCCGAGGAATCGCTGCGCGTGCAGCAGGAAGAGCTGCGCGCCACCAACGAAGCGCTCGGGGCCAAGACCCGTCTGCTCGAAGAGCAATCGCAGAAACTGCGCGCGTCCGAGGAAGAGCTGAAGCTGCAGGCCGAGGAGCTCAAGGTCACCAATGAATCGCTGGTCAGCCGCGGCGCCACCTTGCAGGAGCAGCAGCTGATCCTGCAGGAGCTGCAGCGCGAGACCCAGGAAAAGGCCGACGCGCTGGCCCGCGCCAGCCAGTACAAGAGCGAATTCCTGGCCAACATGTCGCACGAGTTGCGCACGCCGCTGAACAGTCTCCTGATCCTGTCGAAGAGCCTGGCCGACAACGACGAAGGCCATCTGGCATCGGATGAAGTGGAGTCGGCCAAGGTCATCTTCGAAAGCGGTTCGAAGCTGCTGCAGCTGATCAACGACATTCTCGATCTGTCCAAGGTCGAAGCCGGCAAGCTCGAAGTGATGGTCGACCATCTGAGTCTGGCCAGCTTCACCCAGGGCCTGAACCGCAGCTTCCGGCACGTGGCCCGCGAGCGGCAGCTGGACTTCGAGATTCACGTCGACGACGGCCTGCCTGCCTCGATCCGCACCGATGCCGCGCGCCTGGAACAGATCGTCAACAACCTGCTCGGCAATGCCTTCAAGTTCACCCGCGCCGGCAAGGTCGAGCTGCGCATCAGCCGCCCTGAACTCGGCCAGCGTCTGCCGTCGGGGCTCAGGCGCGAGCAGTGCCTGGCGATCGCGGTCAGCGATACCGGCATAGGCATTCCGGAAGACAAGTTCCACAAGATGTTCCAGACCTTCCAGCAGGTCGATGCCGGCACCAGCCGGCAGTTCGGCGGCACCGGGCTGGGCCTGTCGATCGCCCGCGGCATGGCGCGCCGGCTCGGCGGCGACATCGCCATGCAGAGCCGCTTCGGCAGCGGCAGTACCTTCACCGTGCTGCTGCCCGAGGAGCCGCCGGCGTTCGAAGCCGAGCCGCTGCCGATCGAAAGCGAAGCGCCGCCGTTGGCGCCTGCGCCAGTAGCGGCAGCACCGAAGCCCAGCGCGGCGCCGGTGCAGAGCCTGCCGCCCGCGCCGACGATCGCCGACGATCGCGAGCTGATCCGCGACGACGACACGGTGATCCTGATCGTCGAGGACGATCCGGCCTTCGCCCGCATCCTCGCCGAGCTGATCCGCCGCCGCGGCTATCGCGTGCTGGCGGCTGGCGATGGCGAATCGGGCCTGAAGCTGGTCCGCGAATTCCGTCCGGCCGGCGTCCTGCTCGACGTGATGCTGCCGGGCATGGACGGCTGGGCGGTGATCGACCGGATGAAGGCGGACGTGTCACTGAAGGACATTCCGGTGCACTTCATCTCGGCCACCGACGATGCCGCGCGTGGCCTGGAAGCGGGCGCGATCGGCTTCCTGACCAAGCCGGTGTCAAAGGCCGCGCTGTTGTCCGCCTTCGATCGCCTGCTTCATCCGGGCGGTCAGGAAGCCGTGCGCCGAGTGCTGCTGATCGATGACGACGCCGCTTCGCGCCGGGCGATGCGCAGCCTGCTCAACGATGCCGGCGTCGAACTGGTCGATGCCGCCAGCGGCGAGGAAGGCTTGGAACAGTTGGCCAAGGCCCGCTTCGACTGCATCGTGCTCGATCTCAATCTGCCCGGCATGTCCGGCCAAGAGTTCCTCGAAGTCGCTTCGCGATCCGGCCCGCTGCCGCCGGTGGTGATTCATTCCGGGCGCGAGCTGTCGCGCGAGGAAAGTCTGCAGCTGCGGCAGTACACCGATTCGATCGTGATCAAGGGCCTGCGCTCGCCGGAGCGGCTGCTCGACGAGGTCAGCCTGTTCCTGCACTCGCTGAAGCCAGCCGCGCCGCCGCCGGTGCGCGAGGCCGATCCGCGCCTCGCCGGCAAGACCGTGCTGGTGGTCGACGACGACATGCGCAACATCTTCGCGCTGTCGAAAGCGCTGCGGGCGCGAGGCCTGAAAGTGCTGATGGCGCAGGACGGTCACAAGGCGCTGAAGCAGCTCGACGACAACGCCGAGATCAGCCTGGTGCTGATGGACATCATGATGCCGGGCATGGACGGCTACGAAACGATGCGCGAGATCCGCACGCAGCCGAAATTCAACAAACTGCCGATGATCGCGCTGACCGCCAAAGCCATGCGCGGCGATCGCGAGAAGTGCCTGGAAGCGGGCGCCAGCGATTACCTGTCGAAACCGATCGACGTCGACAAGCTGCTGTCGATGATGCGGGTCTGGATGAGCCCCCGTGCTTAGCGAGCATGCCTCGCCGCGGGGGCGAATGCCCGGCCATGGATGGCCGGGCCGGGCGTTCGGAATCAGGCTGAAGTCGCGCCAGGGATGGCGTTGCCCAGCGTGTAAACAGAGTCCGCACGTTTGAATCGCCCGGATCCCGAGGACGTCGAGCTCGAACTGTTCGTGCGCGCGCTGCAGCTGCGCCACGGTTATGACTTCAGCGGTTACGCACGCGCTTCGCTGAAACGCCGGGTGCAGAATCTGGCGATGAGCCTGAGCTGCAGGACCATCAGCGAGCTGACCGCGAAGCTGCTGCGCGAGGATGGCTGTCTGCCGCTGGTGATCGCCGGCTTGTCAGTGCCGGTGTCGGAAATGTTCCGCAATCCGACCGTGTTCCGGGCGCTGGTCAGCGAAGTGTTTCCGGTGCTGGCTTCGTACCCGCACATCAACATCTGGCAGGCCGGTTGCGCGCGCGGCGAAGAGGTTTATTCGCTGGCGATCCTGCTCGAAGAAGCCGGCCTCTACGAACGCACGCAGATCTACGCCACCGATTTCAACGATGTGGCGCTGGGCGCCGCGCAGGAAGGCATCTTCCCGGTCAGCGAGGCGCGCGCCTACGCCGAGAACTATCTCGCAGCCGGCGGCCAGCACACGCTGAATCACTACTGCATCGCCAAGTACGATCACATCAAGCTCGACGAAAGCCTCAAGCGCAACATCACCTTCGCGAACCACAACCTGGTCGCCGACGGCGTGTTCTGCGAGGCGCATCTGATCCTCTGCCGCAACGTGCTGATCTACTTCACCAACCCGCTGCAGGATCATGTGCTCGGCCTGTTTCGCGACAGCCTGGTGCGCGGCGGCTACCTCGTGCTGGGCAACAAGGAAAGCATCAGCTTTGCACCCAATGCCCGCGAGTTCGAAGCGATCGATGGCCGCGCCCGCATCTACCAGCTCGGTGCTGGCAGTTCGGCATGAACACGGTGGCGCAGCGCGCTGCCGTGGTGATCGGTTGTTCGACCGGTGGCCTGCAGGCACTGAGCATCGTGCTGTCCGGCCTGCGTGCCGATCTGCCGGTGCCGGTGATCGTGCTCTGCCATCGCGGCCAGGACGATGACGGCGGCTTGCTCGTCGAGCTGCTCGCAAGGCAGTCGCCGTTGCCGGTGCACGAAGCCGAAGAGCGCCAGCCGGTGACGCCGGGCATCGTCCATCTCGCGCCTTCGGGCTATCACCTGCTGATCGAATCCGACCGTCATTTCATGCTGTCGGCGGATATCCGGGTCCGTTTCGTGCGCCCGTCAGTGGACGTGCTGTTCGCTTCGGCCGCCAATGTCTATCGCAAGGCGCTGCTCGCGGTCGTGCTGACTGGCGCCAACGACGATGGTGCCGATGGTCTCGTCGAGGTGCGCCGGCATGGCGGTTATGCGCTGGTGCAAGACCTGCATGAGGCAGAAGCACCGCAGATGCCGCTGGCCGCCCTCCAGCATGCCGGTGCCGATGAAGTACTGACGCTGTCCGCCATTGCCCGCAGGATCAACGAATGCTGTTGCCCGCCATGACCGAAGCCCCACCGAGTTTGCTCCCCGTCGTACTGACCGGGTTGCCCACGCCCAAGATCCTGATCGTCGACGATCACGCCCCGAATCGCTTGGCGCTGCGCCGCCTGCTGGCGAAGGCCGGTGCCGAACTGGTCGAAGCCGATTCCGGCAACGCCGCACTGGCCGCCTGTCTGGACCAGCACTTCGCGCTGATCCTGCTCGACGTCAACATGCCGGAAATGGATGGCTTCGAAGTCGCCCAGCTGCTGAGTGAAGACGACACCTCGAGCCGCACGCCGATCATCTTCATCAGCGCCGCCTACGACGATCTGCACCGTCTGAAAGGCTATGGCTCCGGCGCCGTCGACTACATCGCCAAGCCAGTCAACGAAGTGATCCTGCGCTCCAAGGTCGGCGTGTTCCTGGAACTGTATCGCCGCAAGGCAGAACTGCAGGCAGCGCTGGACCAGTTGTATCTGCACTCGCAATCGCTGGAACACGAGATCGAACTGCGCCGCGCCAGCGAGCAGGAAGTCTGGCATCGCGCCTCGCACGACGCGCTGACCGATCTGCCGAATCGCATGCTGTTCATGGATCGCCTCGACAACGCCATCGAGCGCGCCCGCCGTCACGATCGTCCGTTTGCGCTGGCCTACATCGACATCGACGGCTTCAAGCCAGTCAACGACACCTACGGCCATCAGGTCGGCGACGAACTCCTGAAAGCGATCGCCGGCCGCCTGCGCAGTTCCGTGCGTCACGAGGACACCGTGTCGCGCCTCGGTGGCGACGAATTCGCGGTGATCCTCGAAGGCGTGATCGACACCGCGAGCGCCGCCATGCGCCTGTGTGAAAGCATCGGCCGCGAGCTGCGCCGCCCTTATCCCCTACAGACGCCGGATGGCCCGGGCATCATCGAGATCGGCGCCAGCATCGGCGTGGCGATCTTCCCCGACCACGCCGATGACTGCGATCCGCTGATTCTGGCAGCTGATCAGGCGATGTATCGGGCGAAACGGGCAGGGAAGAATCGGTGTGAGATGGCGGTGGGATCGATATCCCAGTAGGCCGGACCACGCCCGATGTACGGGTTGCCGCCTGGGGCAGGCTCAGCCCGGCCGCTGCAGCTTGTAAAGCGCAATCTCGCAAAACAGGTTCGGCGCTGTCCGAATACTGAAGCCCGCCCGATGCTGCCGATCCAGCAAGGCCCGCTCCAGCACCTGCCAATTCGCACTCGCACACAAGGCCTCGAAATCGGCCAGCGTGCAGAGATGGATGTTCTCGGTGTCGTACCACTCGGCCGGCAAGGCCGGCGTATGCGGCATGTGACCGCCGAGTAGCGCCAGGCGCACGCGCCAGTGGCCGAAGTTCGGGAAGGTGACGATCACTTCGCGGCCGACTCGGAGCATTTCGGCGAGCACCAGATCCGGCCGCACCAGCGCCTGCAGCGCCTGCGTCATCACCACGTAGTCGAAGGAGCCGTCGGCGAATTCGGCGAGGCCGTCGTCCACGTCCGCCTGGATCACGTTGATGCCGGCGGCGACGCAACTGGCGACGTTGTCGTCATCGATTTCCAGACCGTAGCCGCGTACTTGGCGCGTGCTCGCCAAGTGGGCGAGCAGGGCGCCATCGCCGCAGCCGAGATCGAGAATTCTCGAGCCGGGCGCGATCCAGTCCGAGATCAGCGCAAGGTCGGGACGCAAGGCAGCACTCACAAACTCACCTCCAGCGCCACGCGATCCAGGTAGTTGCGCAGCACCGCGTGGTACTGCGGGATCGGCATCAGGAAGTCGTCGTGGCCGAGCTGGGAATCGATGCGCGCGTAGCTGACATCGCGGCCGGCGGCGATCAGGGCGTTGACGATTTCCCGCGAGCGGGCTGGTGAGAAGCGCCAGTCGACCGAGAAGCTGACCACCAGGAATTTCGCCTGCGCCTGGCGGAAGGCGGCAGCCAGATCGTCGCCGTATTCGCGGGCCGGATCGAAGTAGTCCAGCGCCTTGGTCATCAGCAGGTAGGTGTTGCCGTCGAAGCGGTCGACGAAGCTGTTGCCCTGATGACGCAGATAACTTTCGACTTCGAATTCGACGTCGTAGTTGAAGTTGTACTGGCCATCGCCATCGCGAAGGATGCGGCCGAAGCGGGCGCGCATCGCGGTGTCGGACAGATAGGTGATGTGGCCGAGCATCCGCGCCAGCTTCAGGCCGCGCTCGGGCTTGGCACCAGCTTCGATGTAGCGGCCGCCGTGGAATTCGGGATCGGACAGGATCGCCTGGCGGGCGATCTCGTTGAAGGCGATGTTCTGCGCCGAGATGCGCGGTGCGGCAGCGATCACCAGCGCGTGGCGGATGCGGGTCGGGCAGTCAATCGTCCACTGCATCACCTGCATGCCACCGAGGCTGCCGCCGATCACGGCGGCCCAGGCGTCGATGCCGAGTTGGTCGGCGAGCAGGGCTTGCGAGGCGACCCAGTCGCGCACGGTGACGATCGGGAAATCCGGGCCCCAGAGCGCGCCGGTTTCCGGATTGATCGTCGTCGGGCCGGTGGAGCCACGGCAGCCGCCGAGGTTGTTTAGGCAGACGACGAAGAACTTGTTGGTGTCGATCGGCTTGCCGGGGCCGATCGCCGAATCCCACCAGCCGGGCTTGCGGTCATCGGTGGAATGAAAACCCGCAGCGTGATGGTCGCCGGACAAGGCGTGGCAGATCAGCACCGCGTTGCTGCGCGCTGCGTTGAGCGTGCCGTAGGTTTCGATCACCAGCTCGAAGCGCGGCAGGCTGCGACCGCAGGCGAGCAGCAGCGGCGTGTCGATGACGATGGTCTGCGGCGTGACGATGCCGACCGATCCGCCAGCCTCGGCGGGCTGGCTCAGTACTTCGGGCACCATCTCAGTGGAACAGGCCGAGCAGCGCGCGCAGCCAGCTGTCCAGCGCCTGGAACACGATCATCACGGGGATTGCCGACAGGTCCAGCCCGGCAACCAGCGGAATCACCCGGCGCACCGGCTTCAGCACCGGCTCGGTCAGGCTCCACAGCACGTTCGCCGCCGGGTTCGAAACGCCGGGGCCGACCCAGGACAGGATCGTCACCACCAGCAGGCATAGCGTGAACACGCGCAGGCCGAGGCTGATCACTTTCAGCAGCGCCAGCCAGAACATCTGGCCGGTGCCGACGCTTTGTCCGTACAGGCTGCCGACGATGGCGATATCGAGCACCGCGATCACCACCAGCACCAGCACCGCCGGCGTGTCGATGTTGCGGATGCGCGGGATGAAGCGGACCAGCGGCTGGGTCACCGGCTGGGTCAGCTTCCAGATCAACTGAGAGATCGGGTTATAGAAATTCGCCCGCACCAGCTGCAGCATGACTCTCAGCAGGAACACGCAGAGCAGCAGATCGAGCAGCGTCGTGAACAGGCTGTAGATGACGTTGATGATGGTCCGGCCCTCGGTCGTCAGATGGTGGCGGCGAGTTCATCGCCAAGCTGGGCGCCGCGACTGTCCGCGGCCTTCAGCGCCGTATTCAGCATGAGGCGGAATCCGGCGGCTTCAAGGCTCTCCAGCGCCGCCTGCGTGGTGCCGCCCTTCGAGGTGACGTTGGCGCGCAAGGTAGCGACATCAGTGCCTTCGCCAGCCGCCATCTTTGCGGCGCCGATGAAGGTTTGCAGCGCCAGCTTCTTGGCATCTTCCGGCGACAGGCCAAGCGCCACGCCTGCTTCGGCCATCGCTTCGGTCAGCAGGAAGAAGTAGGCCGGGCCGCTGCCCGATACCGCGGTGACCGCGTCCATTAGCGCTTCGCGTTCGACCCAGACCACCTGGCCAGCAGCGGCAAGCACGGTTTCCGCCTGCATCCGCGCGCGCGGCGTGGCGTTGTCGCTGGCATGCAGGCCGGTGATGCCGGCGCCGACCAAGGCTGGCGTATTCGGCATCGCCCGGACGATCGCCCCGGCCCAATCGCTACCGCCCAGCAGTTCGCGCAGGCTGGCGATGCGGACACCGGCACAGATGGAGATCAGCGTGGTGTCGACGGAAAGCGCGAGGCCGCGCACGGCGCTGGCCACCTGCTGCGGCTTGGTGGCGAGCACGACGATATCGGCACCGGTGACGGCGGCGACGTTGTCCTTCGCCAGCTTCAGGCCGAAACGTTCCTGCAGCGCGGCAGCCCGATCGGCGTCCGGCTCTGAGACGCGGATCAACTCGGCCGGATGACCGGCCGCGATCAGCCCGCCGATCAGGCTCGCAGCCATGTTGCCGCCGCCGATGAAGGCGATGCGGTCAGCGGAATTCTGAGCGGTGGCGTTGCTGTCGGTCACGTCAGTCGGGGAGGGAGATTCGGGGCGGACGGTATGATACGCGACCCTCGTATCCGCACTGGCGCCCTTCTCCGGCGCCGAAAACCAGAGCGTTCAACGCCGTGACCGAATCTTCTTCCAAGCCGCTGCCCAAAACTGCCAAGGGCGACCGCGACCGTCTGCTCGCCGACTACAAGACGCGCATCGAACGCGCTCGGGTCTATGACGTGGCGATCGTCTCGGCGCTGGAGCCGGCGCCGAAGCTGTCGGCCCGCCTGAACAACAAGGTGCTGCTGAAACGCGAGGACACCCAGAGCGTCCGCTCGTTCAAGCTGCGCGGCGCGTACAACCGCATCGTCAACCTGCCGGAAGCGTCGCGCACACGCGGCGTGATCTGCGCTTCGGCCGGCAACCACGCCCAGGGTGTTGCGCTGTCGGCCAAACGCCTCGGCATCCCGGCCTGGATCGTCATGCCGCGGACGACGCCGTCGGTGAAGGTCGATGCGGTGCGCGCGCTCGGCGGCAAGATCGTGCTGTTCGGCGACGCCTTCGATGACGCCGCGGCGCATGCCGTCGAACTGGCTGAAGCCAAGAGCCTGACCATGATCCCGCCCTACGACGATGCCGAAGTGATCGCCGGCCAGGGCACGGTGGCCAAGGAAATCCTCGAACAGATCGGCGCTGATGGTCCGTGTGATGCGATCTTCGTCTGCACCGGCGGCGGTGGCCTGCTGGCCGGCATCGCGGCCTGGGTCAAGGCCGTGCGGCCCGGCGTCAAAGTGATCAGCGTCGAGCCTGACGATTCCGACTGCATGGCCCAGGCGCTGGAAGCCGGGCGCAGGATCAAGCTGCCGCAGGTCGGTTTGTTCGCCGATGGCGTTGCCGTGCGCCAGGCCGGTGCCGAGCCGTTCAAGATCTGCCGTGAAACCGTCGACGCCTGCCTGCGGGTATCGGCCGATGAAATCTGCGCGGCGATCCGCGACGTCTTTGCCGAAAATCGCTCGCTGCCGGAGCCGGCCGGCGCGCTGGCCGTTGCCGGCATCAAGAAGTGGGTCGCGCAGACCGGCGACACCGGCAAGACCTATGTCGCAACGATCAGCGGTGCCAATCTGAATTTCGACCGCCTGCGCCACATCGCCGAGCGCGCCGAACTCGGCGATGGCCGCGAGACGCTGCTGGCAGTGACGATCCCCGAAAAGCCCGGTTCGTTCCGCAAGTTCCTCAAGCTGCTCGGCCGTCGCCCGATCACCGAGTTCAACTACCGCTATGCCACGCCGGTCGAAGCGCACGTGTTCACCGGGGTTCACTTCGATGATCGCGTCGTCCGCGACGCAACCATTACCGCCCTGCGTGAGGAAGGACTGACGGTCACCGATCTGACCGACGACGAGATGGCCAAGGTCCACATCCGGTACATGGTCGGCGGCCGCGCCCCAGGCATCGCCGACGAGCGCCTGTTCCGCTTCGAATTCCCGGAGCGCCCCGGCGCGCTGGCCGATTTCCTTAACGCCGTCGGCGGCCGCTGGAACATCTCGCTGTTCCACTACCGCAACCACGGCGCCGCTTACGGTCGCGTGCTGTGCGGCTTGCAGGTCCCGAAGAAGGAACGCGCCGACTGCCATCGCGCGCTCGACGCGCTCGGCTACGAGTACCACGACGAAAGCGAGAATCCGGCCTACCGGCTGTTCATCGCCGGCTGACAGGGCTGAGGCGCTACTCGAGCGCCAGCACGTAGTTCCAGTGCTCGGCGCGTACTGGAATGATCGACAGCCGATTGCCCTTCATCAGCAGCTGGAAGCCGGGCATGTCGGCCTCCTTAGCTTTCAGCTCGGCGAGCGAGATGGTCCGCTTCAGCTTGCGCTGGTACTTGACGTCGACCAGCAGCCAGCGCGGTTCCTCGGGCTTGGCGGTGGGATCGTAATGCTCGTGATCCTTGATGAACTGGGTCGGGTCCGGATACGCCGTCGACGCGATCGTCGCCAGGCCGACGATGCCGGGAATTTCGCAGTTCGAGTGATAGAAGAACACGCCGTCGCCGACCTTCATGCCATCGCGCATGAAGTTGCGCGCCTGGTAGTTGCGCACGCCGTCCCAGGCCTCGGTCTTCTTCGGGCGGGATTTGAGATCGTCGATCGAGAAGCAGTCCGGTTCGGACTTCATCAGCCAGTAGTTCATCGTCAGTCGGTTTGGCGTTGAGGGAAGCGGCGCAGGCCCTTCTCGGTGACCACGGCATCGAGCCGCACGTCGAAGGCTTCGATCGGCAATTTGCCGACTTCCTGCAGGGCGTAAGCGTAGCCGATGCGCTGCGGCTTACAGCCGATGCGCGAGCCGGCGAGGGCGCGGTCGTAATAGCCGCCGCCGTTGCCGAGGCGCCCACCGTCTGCATCAAAGCCGAGCAGGGGAACCAGGATCACATCGAAGGCGCGCGCTGTTTTCAGGTGTCGCCGCGACACCGGCTCCGGCAATTGCAGCGGGCCACGCCTGCGCAGCACCGTGTTGCGATCGAGCGGGACGAAGCGCAGGCGCCAGTCGCGCATCGTCAGCGGCACGAAGACCTGGTGACCGGCGCGGGCGAGGGCAGCGCGTACTGGTGTGGTCGACAGCTCCGATCGCACCGACAGATAGATCGCGATGCGACAGCGAGGCGGCAAGCTGCGCAACAGCAGTCGCGTGGCGCGCCGTGCGGCGGTGATGCGTTGTGCTTGCGGGATTGCAGCGCGAGCCTGTCGCAGCTGCCGTCGCAGCGCGGCCTTGCGCGCTGCGGAAGAAATAAGGGTGTCTCCCACCTGTGCCGTCATCCGTCGTGACCTTGAGACGGAGGTCTCAAGTGGGGGCCGGACAATGTATTCGGGCTTCCCGCTGCGAGGCGGGCCTGCACTCCCTACGCTGTTGAGGCTCCCTTTGCATTGCAATTAGGCTCAAGGGTTCCTGACAGACATCGAACACTGCAGGAGACACGGACAAACATTAGCACGAACGCTCCGATTTCAAGGGTGATCGATGATGTTCATCGACCCCGAGAAGCTGACCGTTCAGCGGCCCGTCACCGGGCTTTGGTTTCCTCGGCCTGATCGAGCGTCTGGTCGATGTCGGACGACATCTGCTTGAGTCGGTCCAGGCTTTCCTGATCGGGTTTGAGCAGCGACGGATCGCCCTTCAGCGCGAGCAGTTCACGGGCCAGATTGAGCGCCGTCATCACCGCGATGCGCTCGGCACCGAGTGCCTTGCCACGGCGGCGAATCGCAGTCATCCGCTCGTTGAGGTAGTCGGCCGAAGCGACCAGGCCATCGTGCTCGTCCGGCGGGCAGGTCACCGCATATTCGCGGGCCATGATCCGCACGGTGACGGTCATCGGGTCGTTCTTGTCGGCAGCTTTGCTCATCTTTCCTCCGGGGAATCCGATTCGATGACGCGAATGCGCTCGACGATGCCTTCGATACGGCGTTTCAGCTCGGCGTTCAGCGCCAGCAGCCGATCCCGCTCCTGCAACGCCCGCTTCTTTTCCAGGCGTTCCTGCCGCCAGGCGGCGATCAGGCGCTGCACGCGCGCTTCCAACTGGGCGACTTCGCTGGGGAGCATGGCCGTACGCGGGGATGGATGGCAAAAAGTATAACGCGGGCGTGCCTTGCGACACGCCCGCGTTAGGGGCGACTCAAACCACTCGGTGACGCGTAGCCGTTACGGCTCGAGGATCACGAAGAACGCGGTCTGGCCTCTGAGCACCTGCATCAGCAGCTGACCATCCTTCTGCGCGGCCAGTCGCTCGAACTCGGCGACGGTGGTCACCGGGCGACGGTTGACGCCGAGGATGATGTCGTTCGGGCGCAGACCATTCTTCGCCGCGACCGAGCGCGGATCGACGGTCAGCACCTGCACGCCCTTGACGCCGGCAGTCTTGGCCGCCTCACCGGCAGCGCCGGTCAGCGCGCCGAAGGTGGCACCGGCCAGTGCCGGATGCAGCTTGTCGGACGCGGCGGTCTTGTCGTTGTCGACGTTCTTGCCGACGGTGACGGTCACGTCCTTCGGCTTGCCGTCACGCAGGATCTTCATCGCCACCTTGTCGCCAACCCGCAGCAGGCCGACCATGTAGCGCAGCTGCGCGAAATCCTTGACCGCCTTGCCGTTCGCTTCGATGACGATGTCGCCATCCTGCAGGCCGCCCTTCGAGGCCGGCGAATCCGGTGCCACCTTGCCGATCAGCGCGCCCTTGCCATCCGGCACGTTGAAGGCCTTGGCCAGTTCCGGCGTCAGTTCCTGACCGCCCTGGATGCCGATGCGGCCGCGCACCACCGAACCGTTTTCGATCAGCTGCGCCATCACGCTCTTGACCAGATTGGTCGGGATCGCGAAGCCGATGCCGATGTTGCCGCCCGAGCGCGACAGGATCTGGCTGTTGATGCCGATCAGCTCACCCTTCAGGTTGACCAGCGCACCGCCGGAGTTGCCCGGGTTGATCGACGCATCGGTCTGGATGAAGTCTTCATAGCCTTCACCGAGGCCCTGACGGCCGAGGCCGGAGACGATGCCCGAGGTCACCGTCTGGCGCAGGCCGAACGGCGAGCCGATGGCGACCACGAAATCGCCGACTTCGAGCTTGTCGCTATCGGCGATCACCAACGCTTTCAGGTTCTTCGCCTCGATCTGCAGCACGGCGAGATCGGTGTCCGGATCGGTGCCGACCAGCTTCGCCGACAGTTCGCGATCATCGGACAGGCGCACGGTGATCTTTTCGGCGTCGGCCACCACATGATTGTTGGTGATCACGTAGCCCTTGGCGGCATCGACGATCACGCCGGAGCCGATCGCCTGCGGCGCTTCACGCTCCTGCGGTGCCTGCTGACCCGGGCCCGGGCCCGGGCCTTGACCATCCGGGTTCTCGAAGAAGCGGCGGAAGAACGGATCGTTGAGCAGCGGGTTCTGCTGCTGCTCGCGCTGCTGAACCTTGGCGACCACGGAGATATTGACCACGGCCGGCAGCACCGGCTTCAGCATCGGTGCCAGTGATGGCAGCTGGCCATTCGGGCCCGGGGAGGCGAGCAGGGAAGTCGGCACATCGGCGTGCAGCGGCGCCGGTGCTGTCGTCGAAAGGCTCAGCGTCGCTGCAGTCGCCAGCAGACCGGCAGCGCCGGCCACGGCAGCCGTCTTCATGAAGGAGCGGAGATTCATCGTGGGTTGTCCTGGGAATGTCTATTTCGTTCGGTGCGAACGTGGCGGTACGACCATGGCAGCGCGCGCAAGTTTCACGACGTCAACACAATGTCGATGCTGCAGCTTGCGCGGACGATCATGGGAAGGCGATCAGGGCAGCCGGTTCAGGCGGCTGGCATCGAGTGTCGACAGGCTTTGTGCCATTCCGGCCGGCGCCCATTTGCCGGCGACGCCCAGACCGGAACGCAGGCCTGCAATGCGCGACAAGGTTCCGATCACCTGCTCCCGGAGGCCGCGTTTGACGCGATAGCGCACTTCGTAGACCTCGCGCTCCTTGACTGCATCGAGCAGCAGATCGTCGCTGGTCTGCAGGCGATCGACCAGACCGAGTTCCTGCGCCTGGGTGCCGTACCAGTGTTCGCCGGTCGCGACCTTCTCGATCGCCAGCTGCTTGCGGTTGTCCGACACGAAAGCCTTGAACAGGCTGTGGATCTCTTCCAGCTCCTGCTTGAACTTGGCGCGCGCGGCGTCGGTGTTCTCGCCAAACATGGTCAAGGTGCGCTTGTACTCGCCGGCGGTGTGCAGTTCGACATCGACCTGATGCTTGTCGAGCAGGCGATGGAAATTCGGCATCTGGGCGACGACGCCGATCGAGCCGACCACGGCGAATGGCGCGGCCACGATCTCGTCGGCGACGCAGGCCATCATGTAGCCGCCGCTGGCGGCGACCTTGTCGATCGACACGATCAGCCGGTAGCCGCGATCGCGGATGCGCTTCAGCTGGGAAGCGGCCAGGCCGTAGGAATGAACGATGCCGCCGCCGCTTTCCAGGCGAACCAGTACCGCGTCATCGGGACGGGCCACCTGCAGCAAGGCGCTGATTTCCTCGCGCAGCGCGCCGACCTGCGAGGCTTCGATGTCGCCATCGAAGTCGAGCACGAACAGGCGTGGCTTGACCGGTTCCTCGCCCAACTTCGCGGCTTTCTTCTTCGCCTTGGCGTCCGCCTTGCGCTGTTTCTCGGCCGTCTTGTGCTCCCCGTCGCTCATCAGATCGAGATTCAGCACCTCGGCCATGTCCTTCAGGCGCTCGTTGATGTGCTTCACTTCCAGCCGCTCGCCGACCTGGCCGCGGCCTTCCCGGATCAGATTGGCGATCAGCACGATCAGCGCGCCGATGGCGACCACCCAGGTCAGCGTCTTGGCGAGGTAAAGGCCGTATTGCAGCAGCAGCTCTTGCATGGAGTTTTTCCGGGCTGGCCGCGACTGGGCCAGACCAATGATGAAGGCAGCGACGGAACCGCGGTGAAATGGGCGGCTGACTTAAAGTGCCGCGTTGGCCCTGCAACTTGCCACAGGCGCCGAACACCGACGCAGGTCGAGCATGGAGGCAGTGCGCCGGGATTCAACGGTCGGCTATAGCGAATTGCAGCAAAAAGGCACCTGAACAGTGTCGGCAAACGCCTGATTCGTTTAAATTCGCAAACGCTGGAACGGCATTCCCTTTTGCTGCAGCTACTGTCGCCGGAACTCTCGCATGACCTCTGCTAACCGCTCGATCAACCTCATCCTCGCCGCGCTGCTGGCGGCTTCCGTCGCCACCGCGGCGGCGGCTCCGTCTCCCGGGGATGGCGACGGTGATGGTGTTCCGGATGAGCGAGACGAATGCCCTTACAGCGCGGCCAACGAAAAGGTCAACGCTGCCGGCTGCTCGATCTCCAACGACGCCGACAGCGATGGCGTCCCCGACGATGTCGATCTGTGCCCTTACTCGACGATTGGCATCCAGGTGGACGCTCAGGGTTGCGCGCTAGACGAAGACTTTGACGGTGTCGCCAATGGCCTGGATCAATGCCCTGGCACCGCATACGGCGAGAAAGTCGACAGCCGCGGTTGCGAGATCGTCACTCCAGGCAGTCAGAAGAGCGCCGTAGCCAAGAAGGACGAGCCGGTGCCGGCCACCAAGCTCGCGCCGCCATCGGGTCCGGCAAAGGTCATCGTCAAGACCAATCCGGATTACGTCGACGAGAACGAGCTGTTCGCAGCGCCGCCACCGCGGCCCACGGGAAGCGCGACGGCCCCGGTCGTGGTTCCGGTAGCGCCCGTTGCTCCCGCAAGACCCGCTCCGACGCCGGCAGCGCCAGTTCCGCCTGCTGTTGTCCCACCTGCGGCGCCAGCAGTTGTCACCCCGACACCTTCCGTACCGAAAGCGACCGCGCCTGTTGCTGCCGCTCCCAAGCCTGTCGAAGCGGTGATCATTCAGGTCAAACCGAGCCGCGAGGTCGAGCCTGAAACGTCCAGGACGGCAGCGGCGGAAGCGCCAGCAGTACCGACTGCGGCGGTTGCTGCCAAATCGGCAGCACCGGCGGTCGCGGTTGCGCCAGCGCCGCGCGAACCTGTCGTGGTGGAGCCGAAGGTCGTGCTGAGCCCGGAAGAGGCACGCGCAAATGCCGAGCAGCGAGCGACGATGTCGCCGGCCTCCGCGGACCGGACATCGTCGCTGCCGAAAGCGGCCGCGGTCACGTTGCCGGTGCCGTCACTGTCGGCGGACCAGTTTCCTCCGGGATACACGCCGAATCGGGCTGCACCGCCGGTGAGTGTCCCGGCTGCAGCGGTGCCGGGCCCGGCGGCCAGTTCTCCCCGCAAACTTCCGGTGACAGGCATCCCGGCGTCGCCCGGAACGGCTACGCAGACGCCGGCCGCACCGGCTGCCGTGGCACCGGCTGCGCCGCGCGCACCGGTCACGCCTGAGGCAGTGCCCGCCGTTTCGTTGCCGCGTCAGTCGGTGCCATCGGCCTCAGTGCCGGGGGCGCGCGCTGCAGTACCGGTCATCGCAGTGGCACCGGCGGGTGATTCGTCCCCACGCGCTGCCTTGCCGCCACCGCCGCCACTCGATCGGGATAGTGGTGCCGAAACGCTGGCCGAGATCAGCTTCGCGGCGGGTTCCGCACAGTTGAATCCGGCGGCGACGCAGCGGGTGCGTGAGCTGTCCGGCACGATCTCGTCGCGGCTCTCGAACAGTTTCGGACTGGTGCTGCGGCTGGCGGGCTACCGGCACGAGGGCGAATCGGCCGGGGTCGCGGCAGATCGCGGCCTGGCCTTGCGCAAGGCTTTCATCGCCGAAGGCATCGACGACGCCCGCATTCGCATCGTCGTGATCGACGGCCCCAATGCCGCTACCGGCGACTATCAGGTGGCCGTGCAGTTGCGCGCGGAATAGCAGGACGAACGATCGCGGGTCCGTCCGGAAGCCTCAAGCCGGACGGACCATCAGACTGATCGGCGCATTTCAGCGCCCGCCGCGAAACGCCGTTTCCAGTGCCGACGCCCGCGCCAGCCGCGTCTCCACATCACCCGTCTCCGGCACCGGTAGCAGCCAGCCGTGCAGCTGGGCTTCGAGCATCCCGGCGAGCATTTCGATGTGTTCGTCGTGCTCGTTCAGCGCCGGGATGTAGCGGAACCGCTCGCCACCATGGGCAACGAAATCCTCGGCGCAGCCGATCGAGATCTCTTCCAGCGTTTCCAGACAATCAGCCGCGAAGCCCGGGCACATCACGTCGAGTTTCTTGATGCCGCGTCCGGCCAGCGCCCGCACCGTTTCATCGGTGTACGGCTGCACCCACGGCGCCTTGCCGAAGCGGCTCTGGAAGGTGATCGAGTAGGCGTCCTTGCTCAGCTCCAGCGCCTCGGCGAGCAGCCGGCCGGTCTTCTGGCACTGGCAGTAATACGGATCGCCGTTGGTGACGTAGTGCTGCGGCACGCCATGGAACGACATCAGCAGATGATCGCCACGGCCGTTGGCTTCCCAGTGCCGTCGCACGCTGTTCGAGAGAGCGGCGATATGGCTGGGATGATCGTGATAGCAGCCGACGGTGCGCAGATCCGGCATCCAGCGGCGCTTCTGCACTTCGGCGAACACGGCGTCGTAGCAGGCGGCGGTGGTCGAGCCGGAATACTGCGGATACATCGGCAGCACGACGATGCGGCGCACGCCCTGCTGTTCGAGTTCGGCCACCGCGGATTCGACGCTCGGGTTGCCATAAGTCATCGCCAGCGCCACCGGCACGTCCTCGCCGTATTGCTGCGCGAGCTTCAGCTTCAGTTTCGCGGTCTGGCGCTTGGAGAAGACGACCAGCGGCGAGCCCTCGTCCATCCAGATCGAGCCGTAGGCATGCGCCAGCCGCTTCGGCCGGAACGGCACGATGAACAGGTACAGGATCGGCAGCCAGAGCAGACGCGGCAGTTCGACCACGCGCGGATCGCCGAGGAACTGGGCGAGATAGCGGCGGATCGCCGGGCCGGTCGGCGCATCGGGCGAGCCGAGATTCATCAGCAGCACGCCGGTACGGCCGGTGGCGCGATGGGCGGTGTCAGTCAGGTTGGGCGAGTTCATGCGGATCAGGAGAAGAGCCCGCACAGTGTAGTCGGGGCGGGGCCCGGAAGACGCCGGAACGGCTGTGGTTAGAAGTGAACGGGCTTTCCTTGGAACAGCTGTATCGGCGTAGCCTCGGCGCGAGTCATCCGCCCGCTTTGCCACCGAGAACGATTCATGTCCGATACCCCGCTGCGCTTCGAGACGCTGGCCGTCCATGCCGGCTACCAGCCTGATCCAACGACCCGCGCCGTCGCAGTGCCGATCTACCAGACCGTGGCGTTCGCGTTCGACGACACCCAGCACGGTGCCGACCTGTTCGATCTGAAGGTCACCGGCAACATCTATTCGCGGATCATGAATCCCACCAACGATGTGCTGGAACAGCGGCTGGCCGCACTCGAAGGCGGCATCGGTGCGCTGGCGCTGGCCAGCGGCCAGGCGGCGGTGACCTATGCGATCCAGACCATCGCGACGGCCGGCGACAACATCGTGTGGGCGAGCACGCTGTATGGCGGTACCTACAACCTGTTCGCCCACACGCTGCCGCAGTTCGGCATCGAGACCCGCTTCGCCGATCCACGCGATCCGGCCAGCTTCGCGCCGTTGATCGATGCCCGCACCAAAGCGGTGTTCATCGAATCGATCGGCAACCCGCTCGGCAACATCACCGATATTGCAGCACTCGCGAAGATTGCCCATGCGGCCGGCGTGCCGCTGATCGTCGACAACACCGTCGCCACGCCGTATCTGCTGCGGCCATTCGAGCACGGTGCGGACATCGTCGTGCACTCGCTGACCAAATACCTCGGCGGCCATGGCACCACGCTCGGTGGCGCGATCGTCGACTCCGGAAAATTTCCCTGGGCCGAACACAAGCAGCGCTTCCCGCGCCTGAACGAGCCGGACCCGAGCTATCACGGCGTGGTCTACACCGAGGCACTCGGGCCGGCGGCCTACATCGGCCGGGCGAGAGTGGTGCCGTTGCGCAACATGGGCGCCGCGCTGTCGCCGTTCAACGCATTCCAGATCCTGCAGGGCATCGAGACGCTGGCGCTGCGCATGGACCGGATCGTCGACAACGCGCTGAAGGTCGCCAGGTTCCTGAAGCAGCAGCCGCAGGTGAAATGGGTCGGCTATGCCGGCTTGGAAGATCATCCGCAGCATGCGCTCGCCCAGCAGTATTTCGGCGGCCGGACGTCGGGAATCATCACCTTTGGCCTCAGCGGTGGACGCGAAGCTGGCGCGCGTTTTCAGGATGCGCTGAAACTGTTCACGCGGCTGGTCAACATCGGCGATGCCAAGTCGCTGGCCACGCATCCGGCGTCGACGACGCACCGCCAGCTGTCACCGGCAGAGCTGGCGAAGGCCGGCGTCACCGAGGACACCGTGCGGCTGTCGATCGGCATCGAGCATATCGATGACCTGATCGCCGACCTCACGCAGGCAATCGCAGCCGCGAGCTAGCCGCGAATCAGCGGCGAATCTGGCCTGCCGCAAGGCGACGGAAGTAGCCGTGATACGCGGCCATCGCCTTGTGGCCGAGCACCAGCATCAGCGGCAGGTTGATCAGGTACATGAAGCCGAGGCCGACGGTGGAGATGGCGTCGAGTTGGCCGCTGGTCTTGATGAAGCCGAAGCAGGCCACGGCCGCGGCCACGCACCAGGTGATGCGGTAGGGCGTGATCGCGCGAGGACCGATGAGATAGATCACGCCCTGCTCGCCGTAGTAGCCGTAGCTGATGATGCAGGACAGGCCGAACACCCAGACCGCGATCGTGATCAGCCAGCGGCCGAGGCCGGGATGAACCTTGTCGAAGCCCTTGGCGACCAGGGTCGAGCCGCGATAGTCGGCGTAGACACCGGTATCGAGAATGGTCGGCGCCACCGCGCTGGCCAGCGGCATCCAGCTGACCGAACGGGCGTCGTCGCCGAGCACGCCGTACAAGCGCGTGCGAGTGCCGGCGGCATCGACCATCACGAACAGCGGCGCGCCGGCTTTCCAGTCTTCCTTGCTCGGGCCGGACTGATCGGGAATGGTCGCGAGGTCCGGCTGCCACTGCCCGGTAGCGGTCGCGACGATCGCTGGCGGCGTGGTCCACACCGCGGCTGGCGCGCGATTCCAAATGCCGGTCGCCAGCACGACGAGGCCGGTCACGGTGCAGACGAAGATGGTGTCGATGAACGGTTCAAGGCCGGCGACGACGCCTTCGGTGACCGGCTCCGGCGTCTTCACCGCGGCATGGGCGATCGGCGCCGTGCCGAGTCCGGCTTCGCTGGAGAACAGCGCCCGCTTCATGCCCCACATGAAGGCGCCGCCGAGCGAACCGCCGGCAAAGGCACCGACGCCTTCGGTCGGCGAGAAGGCGCTGCTGACGATCAGGCCGAACAGCGCCGGAAGACTTTCGGCCTCGTGCAGAATCACGTAGATGCCGACGATCACATAGACGCCGCACTTGAACGGCACCAGGGTCTTGGTGACGTTGCCGATGCGCTTGATGCCGCCGAGGATCACTGCACCCGCGACGCTGGCGAGGATCACGCCCGTGATCCAGGTGGGCACGCCGAAGTATTCGCGGGTGGTGTCGGCGACGCTCCAGGTCTGGAACATGTTGCCGCCGGTGAATGCGAAGAGCAGCAGGGCAAAGCAGAAGAACACGCCGACGACTCGGCCGAAGGGCTTGAGCTTCGGGTTCAGTTCGGCAAGTCCGTCACGCGCCACATACATTGCGCCGCCGTGCGGATTGCCGGGCTCCGAGGTATCGCGATAGAGCAGCGACAAGGTCACTTCGGTGGTCTTCAAGGCCATGCCGACCAAGCCGACCACCCACATCCAGAACACCGCACCCGGCCCGCCGAAATCGACCGCGATGGCCATGCCGGCAATCGCGCCGAGGCCGACGGTGCCGGACATCGCCGCAGTCAACGCCTGGAAGTGGGTCAGCGCGCCTTCTCCGTGCGAGGTGTCGATGCCACGGCCGGCAACCAGCGCCACGCCATGCGTCAGCGAACGGTACTGACAGAACTTGCTCCAGGCCGAAAACAGCACGCCGATCGCCAGCAGGGCGAGCAGCATCGGCGCTGACAGCAGCGTGTTGTTGACGGCATCGATGGCCGCCCAGAACTGATTCATCGTCGTTCCCCGGTGCTACGAAATGGGTGCTGCGGAACGACGGATCAGGCAGCGCGGGCAAGCACGGCGTGGCGACGCGAATAGCCGAAGTAGATCGCCTGGCCGATCACCAGCCAGATGGCGAAGGCCGTCCAGGTGGTGTGGCCGAGGCGGGTCATCAGATAGCCACAGGAGAGCACGCCCAGCACCGGCAACAGCGGACCGAACGGTGCGCGGAACGGCCGCTTGAGATCCGGCCGGGTACGGCGCAGCACCAGCACGCCGACGCAGGCGATGACGAATGCGCCGAGCGTGCCGATGTTCGCGGTATCCGCCAGTTCGCCAAGCGGCACGAAGCCGCCGAGCAGCAGCATCACGCCGCCGGCAGCGATGATCGAGCCGACCGGCGTCTGCGTGGTCGGATGCAGGCGCGCGAAGAACGGCGGCAGCAGGCCATCGCGGGAGATCGCGAACAGCACGCGGGTGAGGCCGTAGAACATCACCAGCATCACCGTGGTCAGACCGGCGATGGCGCCGATCGAGATCAGGCCGGCTGCCGTCTTCTGGCCGATCTGCAGCAGCGAATAGGCGACTGGCGAGCCGACGTTCAGAGTCGAGTACGGCACGATGCCAGTCAGCAGGCCGGAAACCACGATATACAAAATGGTGCAGGCGCCGAGCGAACCGAGGATGCCGATCGGCAGATCACGCGACGGCTTCTTGGTCTCCTCGGCGGCGGTCGAGACGGCATCGAAGCCGAGGTAGGCGAAAAAGATCTTCGAAGCGCCGTCGAACACGCCGCCCCAGCCGAAGTGCGAAGTGCCGTCGGCATCGATCACTTCTGCCGGAATGAACGGATGCCACAAGGTCGGATCGACGTGGAACACGGCGACGCCGATGAACAGGAAGATGGTCGCCAGCTTCACCGCGACGATCACCGCATTGAGTACCGCGCCGACCTTGGCGCCTTTCGCCAGCACGAAGCCGAGCGTGGCAATGATCAGCACTGCCGGCAGATTGACGAGACCCGGATGCTGGGTGTCGAGAAAACTGTGGGTCAGCGCGGCGGGCAAGCCGGAGCCGATCGCCTGCAGGCCGTTGTTCAGATACTCCGACCAACCCGCCGATACCGCCGGCACCGCCACCGCATATTCGAGCACCAGCATCCAGCCGATGATCCAGGCCGGCCATTCGCCGAGCCCTGCGTAGCCGTAGCCGTAGGCACTGCCGGCACCACCGATCGATGACGATAGTTCTGCATAGGACAGTGCTGCGAAGGTGCAGGCCGTGCCGGCGACGATGAACGACAACACCACGGCCGGTCCGGCGTTGACTGCCGCCGCCTTGCCGGTGAGCACGAAAATGCCGGTACCAATGATCGCGCCGATCCCGAGCATCACCAGATCGAACGCATTCAGGCTGCGCTTGAGGCCGGTTTGTTTCTCCAGATCGGTCTCGATCGGCTTGGTACGGAACAGGCTCATCAATCACTCCCCTAGTAGTTTCGCCGGGCGGCAGCACGACGCTGTTATATGCGGGAAGTATGCCGACGGGGGGCGGTTTCAGTAAGAAGCCGCCGGAAGTGGTCTGGAAATGGCGCCAATTGAAAGGGATGGCAGGCCGCCGGTTGTCCCTTCATCTCTACCGGAAGAAATTTTCCAGTAAAGATTTTCTGTCAATGGTCGAAAAACACTACATCCAAGATTGGGGGTAGTGTCATGCAGCTCAGGGTTGTCGCCATTTCATGGTGGGTTGTCGCCAGCCTGGTTGCCGGATGTGGCGGCGGCGGGGCAGGCGGAGGCACTCCGACCTCGACGCCATCCGGAGAAGTACCGACTCAGCCGGCAGGACCTCCGCCCGCCCCGGCGCCAGCACCAGCGCCCGCACCGGCTCCTGAACCAGTACCGGTTCCCGAGCCGGCTCCCGCACCGGCCCCGACCCCCGTGCCCGAGGACATGGATCCGACTCCGGAGCCCATGCCGGTTCCCGAACCGGAACCGGAGCCGACGCCTGAACCCGAACCAACGCCGATTCCTGCACCGGAGCCAGCGCCGGTTCCGGTTCCCGTCCCTGATCCGACGCCCGTTCCGACGCCGATCCCGGTGCCACTGCCGCCGATATCGGCCGTGTCGACAGCCGATGCCGTTCGCCTGCTCGAACAGGCCAGCTTCGGTCCCACGCTGACGTCGATCGCCGAGGTTCAGGCCGGCACGGTGGAAAGCTGGATCGACCGTCAGCTGTCCCTGCCGGCCACAGGCTATGCCGGCTATCCGGTCATGGAGGCGACTCAGAGCATCGGCTGCCCGACCACCGCCATCGCCACCTGCAGCCGCGACAACTACTCGCTGTTTCCGATCCAGACCCGCTTCTTCCGCAACGCACTGGCCGGGCCGGACCAGCTTCGGCAGCGAGTGGCGTTCGCGTTGTCGCAGATCTTCGTCACCTCGGGCAACGAAGTGGCGGTGACCTACGCGATGGCGGGCTATCAGCAGATGCTGCTCGACAACGCCTTCGGCACCTATCGGCAACTGCTGGAGAAGGTCACGGTGAGCCCGGTGATGGGGCGCTATCTGGACATGGCCAACAACGAGCGCCCGAACCCGGCGGCCGGCGTCGAACCGAACGAAAACTACGCCCGCGAAGTGCTGCAGCTGTTCTCGCTCGGCGTCTATGAACTCAATGCCGACGGCAGCCCCAAGCAGGACGGCCAAGGGCGGGCGATTGCCAGTTATGACCAGGACACGGTCGAAGGCTTCGCGCATGCCTTCACCGGCTGGACCTATCCGCCGAAAGCCGGCCGCCCGGTGCGCTGGAACAATCCGCGCCATTTCGATGGCCCGATGGCCGCCGTGGCCGAAGCACACGACAACGGCGCCAAGCGCTTGCTGAGTGGCGTCGTGCTGCCGGCGAACCAGGGCCAGGATCAGGACATCCGTCAGGCGCTGGACAACATCGCCAATCATCCGAATGTCGGGCCGTTCATCGGCAAGCAGCTGATCCAGCATCTGGTGACCAGCAATCCGAGCCCGGCCTACGTCGCCCGCATCAGCGCGGTGTTCGATCGCGACAGCAACAGCGTGCGCGGCAATCTCGGCTCGGTGGTTCGGGCGATCCTGCTCGATCCGGAAGCGCGCGGTGATCTGAAGACCGCGCCGGACTACGGCAAGCTGCGCGAGCCGGGCCTGTTCCTCGCCAACCTGATGCGTGGCATCGGCGGCAGCAGTGACGGCGTCTACCTGCGCGCCCGCAGCACGGTGATGGGACAGCCGATCTATCAGGCGCCATCGGTATTCAACTTCTATCCGCCCAACTATCCGCTGCAGGGCACGCTGCTGGTCGGGCCGAGTTTCGGCCTCAACACCGCCGGCTCGGCGCTCGAAAGAATCAACCTGCTGGCGCGCTTGTTGACAGGCCCGGTGACGGCCGATTCGACCGTGCCCGGCGCCATCGGCACCCAGCTCGATCTCGGCGTCTGGCAGGTCCTGGCTGGCGATCCGGCCGCGCTGCTTGATCGCATCGATCTGCTGTTCTTCCACAACACGATGTCGTTCGCGTCGCGGATCACGATCCAGACCACGCTGAGCACGATTCCCGTCTCCGACACGGCATCGCGAGCCCGCACCGCCCTCTATCTCGCGCTGTCATCGGCGCAATACCAGGTTGCTCAATGACATGCCCAGAGACATGACTTCTTCCATGCACATGCACTCACCCACCAATCATTCGCGCCGCGATTTTCTCAGCGGTCTCGGTTGCCTCGGCGGCGGCCTGCTGCTCAACACGCTGCCGAGCTTCTCCGCGCAGGCGCAGGGTTTTGGCGACTACAAGGCGCTGGTCTGCGTGTTCCTGCTCGGCGGCAACGACGGCAACAACATGATCGTGCCGAACGACACCGCCGGCTACGGCAAGTACGCCGCGATCCGCGGTGATTACACGCGTACCAGCGGCGCAGTCGGTTTGCCGCGTTCCGAGCTGCTGGCGCTGCAGCCAGCCAGCGGCAATGCCGCGTTCGGCGCCCATCCGGCGCTCACGCATTTGCAGCAGGTCTGGAACGCGGGCGATCTGGCCGTGCTGTTCAATGTCGGCACCCTGGCGCGGCCGCTGACCAAGGCCGGCTACGGCAACTGCACGCTGACGCCGGACAATCTGTTCTCGCATGCCGATCAGCAAGCCCAGTGGCAGTCCGCGGTCAGCCAGGGGATCTCGCGCACCGGTTGGGGCGGCCGGCTGGCGGATGCGGTGCGTTCGGCCAACGGTGCGGCACCGGTGCCACCTCTGGTCGCCTGGGGCCGCAATGATCTGTTTGCGATCGGCAATTCGACGATGTCGCTGTCGGTGCCGTCGTCGGGTACCTTCGGCCTCACCAACTTCGGCGGCGGCAGTTACCGCAGCAGCATCTCGGGCTCGTTGAACCAGATGCTGCAGCTTGATCGCGGCAATGCGCTGGTCGCTTCGGCGCAGGACACCGTTCAGTCCGCAATCACCAGCAGCGGCGCGTTGAGTCCGATCCTGAGTGGCACCTCGTCATCAATCAACGGCTTTTTCAGCGGCCAGTCGTCGGGCATTGCCCAGCAACTGCTGCAGACCGCGCGCATGATCGAAGCCCGCGGCGCGCTCGGCGTTTCGCGGCAGATCTTCTACGTGGCGCTCGGTGGCTTCGATACCCACAACAGCCAGATCGAGACACAGGCCGAGCTGTTCGGCCAACTGAGTCCGGCGCTGAAAGCCTTTCAGGATTCGATGGCCCAACTCGGCATGGCCGATCAGGTGACTACCTTCACGGTGTCAGATTTCGGCCGCACATTGAAGCCAGCTTCCGGCGGCGGCACCGATCACGCCTGGGGCAATCATCATCTGGTGATGGGCGGCGCCGTGCGCGGGCAGCGCTTCTACGGGCAGTTTCCCGAACACGCGCTTGGCGGTCCGGACGACGTCACCAGCGAAGGACGCTGGCTGCCGACCACTTCGGTCGACCAGTACGGCGCCACCTTGTCACGCTGGTTCGGCGTGTCCGATGCCGATCTGGCAACGGTCTTCCCGAATCTGCAGCAGTTCCCGAACAAGGACCTGGGGTTTCTCGGCTAGCGCCTGGCCTCGTCATGCCGTCCCTGGCGAGGCAGCGTCCTGACGCTTCGAGCCTCTGCCCGGCCGTGTCCGACTAACTCGGCGTGACATTGAGTCACGCCTCGCTAGAGCCAGACACTGGCCGGGCGTGATTTGCTCAGCGAGCAATGCTCGCCGATCAAATCACCCTTCAATGATCGCTGTAACGCCCATGCCGCCGGCCGTGCAGATCGAGATCAGGCCGCGGCCGCCGCCGTTCTCGCTGATGATTTTCGCGAGGGTGGCGACGATGCGGGCACCGGTTGCCGCGAACGGATGGCCGACGCCCAGCGACGAGCCGCGGATGTTCATCCGCGAGCGATCGATCTCGCCCAGTGGCTTGTCCAGGCCCAGACGTTCCTTGCAGAACTTCGGGTCATTCCAGGCCTTCAGCGTGCATAGCACCTGGGCGGCGAAGGCTTCGTGGATTTCATAGAAATCGAAGTCCTGCAGCTTCAATCCCATGCGCGCCAGCATCCGCGGCACGGCGAACGCCGGGGCGATCAGCAGGCCGTCCTTGCGGCCGGCGGCGAAGTCGACGGCGGCGGTTTCGTAGGCGGTGAGATAGGCGAGTGGCTTGTGGCCGTGCGCCCGGGCCCAGTCTTCCGAAGCCAGCAGCACGGTAGCGGCGCCATCGGTCAGCGGCGTCGAATTGCCGGCGGTCAGCGTGCCGTTGAGCTTGTCGAAGGCGGGCTTCAGGGTTGCCAGCTTGGCCAGCGTGGTGTCGCCGCGCAGATTGTTGTCGCGGGACAGTCCCGCGTACGGCACCACCAGATCGCCGAAGAAGCCGGAGTCATAGGCGAGGGCGGCTTTCTGATGTGATTCCAGCGCCAGCTGGTCCTGCTCCTCGCGCGGAATGCCCCACTGCTTGGCCATCATTTCGCAGTGCGCGCCCATGCTCAGGCGGGTGCGGGGCTCGTTGTTGCCGGGAATCAGCGGCACCAGATCCGACGGCCGGAACTTGGCGAAGGCCTTGAGGCGCGCGCCGGTGGTCTTGGCGCGATTGGCTTCGAGCAGGATCTTGCGCAGGCCTTCGCCAACGCCGATCGGCGCATCCGATGCAGTGTCGACACCAGCGCCGATTCCCGATTCGATCTGCCCGAGCGCGATCTTCGAGCCGACCGTCATCACCGTTTCCAGACTGGTGCCGCAGGCCTGCTGCAGGTCATAGGCCGGGGTTTCCGCCGACAGACCCGAGGACAGCACGCATTCGCGGGTCATATTGAAATCCCGCGAGTGCTTGAGCACCGCGCCGGCCGCGACTTCGCCCAGACGCTCGCCGTGCAACTGGAACTTGTCGACCGTGGCTTTCAGCGCCGCGGTCAGCATGTCGCTGTTGCTGCGGGTGGCATAGGCGCCGTTGGAGCGGGCGAACGGAATGCGCGCGCCGCCGAGGATGGCGACTTTGCGGCCGTAGGGTTTCATCGTGTCTCTCCGACTACCAATGTTTGGGGAAGGGTCGCGGCTATTGCGATGCAGCATTGTACCGCCGCCAGCGGATTTGTTTACAACTGTTTACTAGAATGCCCTGATTTGTCATCTCGGAAGGGCAAGATCGTCGCCAGCCGAGCAAAAAAACTCGTTTACCCCTTGAATCCCCGAGGCCGGCCCCTAAGAATTAGCAGCCTCCGGGAGAGAGTGCTAACAACGAATGATTCCGACGTGCCTTCGGCGCGAACGATCAACCGCCCTCCCGGAATCATCAGCAACCCATATTAAGGAGTTGAGAACATGAGTCTGCGTCCCTTGCATGATCGCGTCATCGTCAAGCGTCTCGAAGAAGAGAAGAAGTCCCTCGGCGGCATCATCATCCCGGACTCCGCGGCCGAAAAGCCGTTGAAGGCGGAAGTGGTTGCCGTCGGCCCGGGCAAGCGCAGCGATGACGGCAAGATCCACGCCGTCGACGTCAAGATCGGCGACACCATCCTGATCGGCAAGTACTCGGGTACCGAAGTGAAGGTCGACGGCAAGGATCTGGTGATCCTTCGCGAAGACGACATCCTTGCCGTGTTCGGCAAGTGACCTTGAGCTTCTGAAGGTCACCCCGGCGCAAGCCGGGGTCCAGTCTTAACCCCCCTATTCCGCAACAAGAGGAAATCAACATGGCAGCCAAAGAAGTCAAATTCGCCGATGACGCCCGCAGCCGCATGGCCAATGGCGTGAACATCCTCGCCAACGCCGTCAAGGTCACGCTGGGTCCGAAGGGCCGCAACGTGATTCTCGACAAGTCGTTCGGCGCGCCGACCGTCACCAAGGACGGCGTCTCGGTCGCGAAGGAAATCGAGCTGAAGGACAAGTTCGAGAACATGGGCGCCCAGCTCGTGAAGGAAGTTGCTTCGAAGACCTCCGATGCAGCAGGCGACGGCACCACCACCGCCACCGTGCTCGCCCAGGCGATTCTCGCCGAAGGTCTGAAGGCCGTTGCCGCCGGCACTGACCCGATGGACATCAAGCGCGGCATCGACAAGGCCGTTGAAGCCGTCACTGCCGAAATCAAGAAGATGTCGGTGCCGTGCAAGGACCGCAAGGCGATTGCCCAGGTCGGCACCGTCTCCGCCAACTCCGATGAAGCGATCGGCGAAATCATCGCCACCGCGATGGACAAGGTCGGCAAGGAAGGCGTCATCACTGTTGAAGACGGCTCGGGTCTCGAGAACGAGCTGGACGTCGTCGAAGGCATGCAGTTCGACCGCGGCTACCTCAGCCCGTACTTCATCAACAACCAGCAGAGCCAGCAGGTCGAGCTGGAAAATCCGCTGATCCTGATCAACGAGAAGAAGATCGCGAACATTCGCGAACTGCTCCCGGTGCTCGAAGGCGTCGCCAAGTCGGGCCGCCCGCTGCTGATCATCTCGGAAGACGTCGAAGGCGAAGCGCTGGCCACCCTCGTGGTCAACAACCTGCGCGGCATCCTCAAGGTCGCCGCCGTCAAGGCGCCGGGCTTCGGTGATCGTCGCAAGGAAATGCTCAAGGACATCGCGATCCTGACCGGCGGCACGGTCATCGCGGAAGAAGTCGGCCTGAGCCTCGAGAAGGCGACGGTCGCCGATCTCGGCACCGCCAAGAAGGTCCAGATCTCGAAAGAGAACACGACCATCATCGACGGCGCCGGCAAGAGCACCGACATCGAAGCGCGCGTCAACGAGATCCGCAAGCAGATCGAAGATGCCACCTCCGACTACGACAAGGAAAAGCTCCACGAGCGCGTTGCCAAGCTCGCTGGCGGCGTTGCCGTGATCAAGGTCGGCGCTGCCACCGAGATCGAGATGAAGGAAAAGAAGGCTCGCGTCGAAGACGCGCTGCACGCGACCCGTGCGGCCGTTGAAGAAGGCATCGTCGCCGGCGGCGGCGTGGCCCTCGTGCGCGCTGCCAAGGCGCTGGAAAAGCTGAAGGGCGCGAACGACGACCAGACGGTCGGCATCCGCATCCTGCATCGCGCGATCCAGGAGCCGCTGCGTCAGATCGTCAAGAACGCCGGCGGCGAGCCGTCGGTAGTGCTGAACAAGGTTGCCGGTGGCAAGGATTCGTACGGCTACAACGCCGCCAACGATACCTACGGCGACATGATCGAAGCCGGCATCATCGATCCGGCCAAGGTCACCCGTCTGGCGCTGCAGAACGCCGCCTCGGTTGCAGCGCTGCTGCTGACCACCGAAGCGATGATTGCTGAACTGCCGGCGAAGAGCGACGGCCCGCAGATGCCGGCTGGCGGCGGCGGCATGGGCGGCATGGGCGACTTCTAAGCGATCGCTTCAACATCGCTTGAAGCTGTCCGAAGTTGCTTGAATGGGCCGGGGCATCGCGAGATGCCCCGGCTTTTTTGTGTCCGCCGTTCAGTCCGGTCTGGAGCGATTCAAAGCCAGCCGCGACGCCACACGGCTGGATCATTGAGCGCACGCCAGTGCAGGGTCTGCACGCGGCCGGAATGCACGGCCTGAATTTCGATCTCGGTGATCGTCGTCGACGGCGGTTCCGGCTCGATCACCTTGATGACGATGAAGTGCTTTTCCTTGTTGACCGGCTGCACCGCGGTCCACTTGCTCAGCTGCAGTTTCTTCGGGCTGAGCGGTGTCTGGTCGGGCTGGGTCATCGTTGGACGAGTGTAAGCGGCCTGTGTTCGCTCAGCCGTCATCGCAGTCGACCTCAGGGCGGGTAAACTGCGCGGCCGTTTTCCGCGCCGGGCCGCGAGGCTCGCTGCGCGGCATCACCGTAGCCCGACATGACTTCCTACGCTGCCATCGACTTCGGCACCTCGAACTCCGCCGTCTGCATCGGCACTGCTGAAAACCGGTCCGAAGGTGCGCATCTGGTGCCGCTTGAAGGCGAGCGGGAAACCCTGCCGACCGCGGTGTTCTTCAACGCCGATGAACATCACGTTGCCTACGGCCGCGAGGCGATCGGCGAATACCAGGCCGGTTACGGCGGCCGCTTGATGCGTTCGCTGAAAAGCCTGCTCGGCAGCGAGCTGATCAACGAGACGACGATCATCGAAGGCCAGCCGGTGGCCTATCGCGACATCATCAGCCGCTTCCTCAATCACCTGAAGCGCTGCGCCGAAGCGGCCGCCGGTGGCGAGCTGAGCCATGTCGTGCTCGGCCGGCCGGTGCACTTCGTCGATGACAATCCGGAGCGCGATCAGCTCGCCGAAACCACCTTGCGCGAGTTGGCCGAAGCAGTCGGCTTTCGCGATGTCCGCTTCCAGTACGAACCGATCGCCGCTGCGCTCGACTACGAGCGCACGCTTGATCGCGACCGTCTGGTGCTGGTCGCCGATATCGGCGGCGGCACTTCGGATTTCTCGGTAGTTCGTCTGGGACCGGAGCGTGCGCAACGCCTCGATCGCAGCGAGGATGTGCTTGCCAACGGCGGCATCCACATCGCCGGCACCGATTTCGATCAGTACCTGAGCCTGCGCTCGGCGATGACTTGCCTCGGCCTTGGCGCGCGAGGAAGAGGCGGCAAGCAGGTGCCGTCGCAGATCTATTTCGAGCTGTCGACCTGGCACCAGATCAACTTTCTGTACACGCGCAAGGCGCTGGCCAGTGCCGCGACCCTGGACATCTTCTACGACCAGGCCGTGCACCATCAGCGCTTGATGAAGGTGCTGCGCGAGCGCGAGGGGCATCGCATCGCCGGCCTCGTCGAAGACGCCAAGGTGCAGGTCGCCGAGGGTGGCAGTACGCGCCTTGACCTCGACTTCATCGAAGCGGGGCTTGGCATCGACGTCGACGGCGAACTGCTGGCGCGCGCGATCGAAGGGGCGATCGACAAGATCGTGCAGACCGCCGTCGCAACGGTCGCCGAAGCCGGCCTAGATCCGGAAGCCATCGACGCGATCTATTTCACCGGCGGCTCCACCGGCATTCGCGCCTTGCGCGCGGCACTGTCCGCTGCGTTTGCGAAAGCCGCTGCGGTCAACGGCGATCCGTTCGCCAGCGTGGCGCGCGGACTGGGTGTTTACGCCGCGCGTTTGTTCAGCGCTGGCTGAATACTTACTGCAGGCGCCGCACTAGCCTGTCGCCCATGTCCCAAGTGCCAGCGGCGGTGTAAGTCCACGAGGCGCTCATCTCGTAACCGAGCTGCCGCGAACTGAGGGTCAGCCGGCTGATGCCCGGGACCAGGGCGATCCCGCTGTCGGTGACTTTGCTGGTGGCCGCCGTGCTGCCCGTGGCGCGCGGCAATTGCACTTGCCAGGCACCGATCTCGGCATCGATGCCGATCCAGTCGAGATTGCCGTCGGCAGGACCACGGGCGATGAAGTTGCCACGTGGAATCGCCAGGCGGCGGATCCAGTCCATCAGCTCGGTGCGGCCTTCGCCGTTGGCAACGAGCGTGCTGCCGGCACCGGTGGAGACGGCGCTTGCCGCAGCAGCGGCAGTGGCAGGCAACGGGGCCGCAGCGGCTGCCAGCGGAACTGCAGTATCGAACTTCACCGCGGTACCGCGTGCCACGTAGCTTTCCCAGCAACGGCTGGCCCAGCGGTTCTTTTCGTCCTTGGCGTGGCTTTCTTCGATGATGCCGTTGGCGCCCTTTTCCAGTGCCGCAAACTGCAGACGCTTGATCGCATCTTCGGGACTGGCCGAATCGGCGAACTCCCAGAACTGGCAGGAATGCGCTTCCACCGAGCCGATCACCACCGCCGAGGCCGGCGGTACAGTGCCGCCGGCCGGGAACACCGTGATGCGAGCTGCTGCATCGAGTTCGGCCTGAGGCTTGTGATCGAGCCCGCGCTGCGGCACCAGCGGCGCGCAGGCAGTGACGAGGCTGGTGCCGATCAGGGCTGCAATCAGGCGAGTGCTGCAATAAGACATACCTTCCTCCGGCGAGCGCGCTGCTGTCAGCCGAGGTGATTCAGGGCCGCTGCATCGGGGATGCACGTGGTATGCCAAATGCCGGTTTAGCGGCGGCGGCAGCCGTCGATTGCGCTTGCTGAAGTCCCCTATGATCGGACCGCGATCGGCGGCGACAGACCGTCTGCGAATCGAGCGAGAGGAGGACGCGTGACAGGTGCTGCGATCGGTCGGACCGAGCCGGAAATCTACGTTTACGGCGCCGGCAGCGTCGGCTGTTATCTCGGTGGTCGCCTGCTGGCCACTGGCGCGCGCCTGCACTTCGTCGGCCGCGCGCGCATCCGCGACGAGCTTGCGCAGCACGGTTTGCTGAGTACCGATCTGCATGGTGCCGAGCACCGGGTGGCGCCCGGAATCGCCCGCTTCAGTGTCGATCCCGATGCAGTCCACACGGCTGACGTCGTGCTGGTCACGGTGAAGTCGGCGGCGACTGTGCAGGCCGCGCAGGAACTGGCGACACGACTGAAGCCCGGCGCGCTGGTGATCAGCTTCCAGAACGGCATCGGCAACGCGGAAGTCCTTCGAGCGCATTTGCCTGCAGTGACCGTGCTCGCCGGCATGGTGCCGTTCAATGTGCTGGCGCGCGGGCAGGGCCGTTTCCATCACGGCTCCGATGGCGCACTGGCGGTGCAGGCGCACGCCGCGCTGGCGCCGCTGCTGCCAGCGTTCGAGCGCTGCGGCTTGCCCCTGGTGCAGCATGCCGACATGCGCGCGGTGCAGTGGTCGAAATTGCTGCTGAACCTGAACAATGCGATCAATGCGCTGAGCGGTTTGCCGTTGAAGGCGGAACTGTCGCAACGCGGATTCAGGTTGTGCCTGGCCGCGGCGCAGCGCGAAACCCTGGCGGTGCTGAAGGCGGCGGATATTCCGCTGACCCGGCTGACCAAGGTCAACCCTCAGTGGCTGCCGATGCTGCTGTCGGTGCCGGATTTCCTGTTCAGCAGATTGGCGAAGCAGATGGTGGCGATCGATCCTCTGGCGCGCTCATCCACCTGGGAAGATCTCGAAGCCGGACGGACCACCGAAGTCGACTGGATCAATGGCGAAGTGGTGAAGCTCGCGGCAGCGCTGGGGCAGCGAGCGCCAATCAATGCGGCGCTGGTGGCGCTGATAAAGACGGCCGAGCGGGGTGGTCGGCGAGACTGGAAGGCGGACGAGTTATATCGGGCGATCAGCCGGAAGGCCGTAGCTTCTTCCTGACGGCGCAAGGCCGACCCGGATACGACGAAGCCCGACACTGGGCTTCAGTGCCGGGCTTCGTGATGAGGAGACGTTCTGTCAGATGCTGGTGTGGACTTAACGCGACGAACCCTGACGGGACGGCGCATTGGCGGCAGGCTGCTGGCCGGAAATCGACGGTGCATTGAGGCGAGGGTGCTGGCCGTTCTGCTGCTCGCGCTGGCGTTCGGCGGCGGCGCGCAGGGCGCGGGATGCGGCGATCGAAATCATCATGGCTTCACTCCTTGGCGGCCCGGCGCGGGATGGCCGGTGTGAGCGAAAGACTGCGCCTGTCCACCACCGCTGAAAGCCCGATCACGACGAACGCGCAGCTACAGCGAACCAGCGGCGCCTGCCGGAAATGGCCGGTAGCGCTCGCCGGATCGATGGTTCTGCCGAGCCGATTACTGCGCTGGCTGCAGGTACTCGACGAACCAGTCGCGCGCACCGGGGCCGGCAGTGGCGAAGTTGTCGATGTAGGCCGCGAAGTGGCCGCCGGGCATGGTGATCAACTTCTTCGGCTGACGCGCTTCCTCGTAAGCGGCCAGGGCCAGATCGGCAATGGTCAGATGATCTTCGCGCTGCACCAGCATCAGCAGCGGCGTCGGGCTGATCAGGGCGATATAGGCGCCGGGGTCGTACTCCATGAACATCTCGACCGAGCGCAGCGTCACCTCGTTGATCCAGGTGTCGGTAGCGCGGCCGGCGACGTTGACCATGAACTCGTAGCTGTCGGTCGTCGGCAATGCGCAGGGACTGCCGTCGTTCGAAACCACCGGCAGGCGCACCGGCGGCTTGCCGAAGAAGCGATCGCGACGATCGGCATCGAACATCGCCCGCATGCCGGACATCAGATGCGCCGGGATCACCCGCTGCGCATTGCGCGGGCCATCGACCAGCGGTACCTGCGACACCACGCACTTCACGCGCCGATCGATCGCGCCGACCACCAGCACGTGACCACCGCTGTAGCTGGAGCCGAACACGCCGATCCGTGAGGCATCGGTTTCCGGCAGGCTTTCGGCGAAGGTGATCGCGTCGCGATAGCCGTTGATCTGCGCCCAGGGATCGATCTCCTGGCGCGGCTCGCCATCGCTGGCGCCGAGGTTGCGATGGTCATAGACCAGCGAGGCGATGCCGGATTGGGCGAACAGCTCGGCGTACTTGTCGAGGAAGATTTCCTTGGTCGCCGAAAAGCCGTGCGCCATGACCACGGTTGGCACCGGGCCGCTGACGCCGTCCGGAATGAAATGCCAGCCGCGCAAGGTGACGCCGTCGGTGGTCTTGAATTCGATGTTCTTGCGCACGCTGCTTCTCCTCGCCGTTTTGTTGTGTGCCGAGCGTTGGGGGTTGCTCCCGGTAATGCCATACCCGATCGGGTGGCGTTACCGGGGGCGAGGCTGGTCGATCAGACGCCGAGCAGTTCCACTTCGAACAGCAAGGTGGCATTCGGCGGAATCACGCCGCCGGCACCGCTGGCGCCGTAGCCGAGATCGGACGGAATCACCAGACGACGAGTGCCGCCCACCTTCATGCCCTGCACGCCTTCGTCCCAGCCACGGATCACGCGGCTGCCGCCAAGCGGAAACGCGAATGGCTGGCCGCGATCCTTGCTCGAATCGAATTTCTTGCCGGCAACGCCGTCCTTGTACAGCCAGCCGGTGTAATGAACGCTGACCTTGTGGCCAGCCATGGCTTCGGCGCCGGTGCCTTCGATGGTGTCTTCGTACTGCAGGCCGGATGGCGTGGTGATCATCGTGTTGGGTCCTGGGGAATGACCTTGCGGTCGGGCGGCGAAGAATAACGGTCTGCGCGGTGCTTCGGACCCGGTCGATAGCCGAATGGGGTCGGCGGATCGTTCACAATAAGCGATGAAAATCCCTCGCGGCCTCGAACCGCTGATCGAAGACGGCATCATCGATGCGGTGATCCGCCCTCTGAAGAGCGGCAAGGAAGCCTCGGTTTATGTCGTCGCCTGCGGCGCGATCATCCGCTGCGCCAAGGTTTACAAGGAGGCCGAGAAGCGCGGCTTTCACAAGCTCGCCGAGTATCAGGAAGGCCGTCGCGCTCGTGGCAGCCGCGACCAGCGGGCGATGGGCAAGCGCTCCAAGCACGGCCGCAAGCAGCAGGAAGAAGCCTGGAAGAACGCTGAAGTCGATGCGCTGTATCGGCTCGAAGCGGCGGGCGTACGGGTGCCGAAACCGCATGGCTATTTCGATGGCGTGCTGGTGATGGAACTGGTCGACGATGGCAACGGCGCGCCGGCGCCTCGCCTGAACGATGTGACGCCAACGCCGGAAGAAGCGCGCGCCTGGCATGCCTTCCTGATGAACCAGATCGTGCGCATGCTTTGCGCCGGCCTGATCCACGGCGATCTTTCCGAGTTCAATGTGCTGCTCGGGCCGGATGGCCCGGTGATCATCGATCTGCCGCAGGCGATCGATGCTTCAGGCAACAACAACGCCTTCCGGATGCTGGCACGCGATGTCGAGAACATCACCGCCTACTGCGGCCGCCAAGCACCGGAACTGCGCAAGACTTGGTTCGCCCACGAAATCTGGGCGCTGTTCGAAGCTGCCGAACTACGGCCGGACAGCGTGCTCACCGGTGAATTCACCTTCCCCGAAGGTGCGGCAGACGTCGACGGCGTACTTGAGCAGATCGAGGAAGCGCGCTGGGAAGCCGAAGCCCGCCAGCGCGGCCGCGAGCAGGCTGAAGAAGAGGACTGATCGAGGTCGGTTGGCGGAAGACGTTGAATCGCCTTCCGCCGCTATTGCCTACAGGTCGAGCTTTTCGAGCTGCTTGTAGGCCTTGTTCAGCCAGATCTTGACCCGCTGGCGTTCGAGCATGCCGAGGCCGGTCAGTTCCTTGTCGGCATTGTTTGTAGCGGCCCAGAAGCTGGTGCTGCGGGCGTCGATGCGCGTCATCGCCGTTTCGTGCAGACGCGGCATGGTGATGATGTCGGCCGCCAGGCCGTGTGCGCGCTCGCGTTCGCCGGATTGATCGAAGATGCCGAAGTCATCGCCGCGCAGCTGGTTCAACACCAGCACGTAATCGAGATGATCATCGAAACGGTCGATCAGCTTGCGCAGCAGATCGACCGAGTCCTTGCCCGAGTCCATCACATGCCAGTAGCGGACACGGATACCCATTTCGGTGGCCAGTTCGAGCGCGCCGGAGTCATCCATCCAGGTCACCAGCGGCAGATGAGTCTGTGCTGCGAGATCGACGACGATCTGGCTGTCCGGATGATCGGCGGCCGCTTCCATCACCTTGTCCAGGCTTTCGAAATCGTCGACGACGATCGGTGATGCGAAGCCGGCGTAAAAGCGCAGCAAGGCGCCATGCGAACGGTCGGAGTCGAAGCCGATGAAGGGTTTGCCGTTGTCGATCAGATACTGCGCCAGCACACGCGCAACCAGCGATTTGCCGACCCCGCCTTTCTCGCCGCCGATGAAATGAATGGTTGCCATGCCTGTAACTCCGTAGGGGGACGCCGTGTTCGGCTGTCGGTCGTAAAAGGTGCAGCGGCTGCAAGCACGGCCTATGCCGTCTGCCGCGAGCGGCCGCTATTGTCGCTCGCTGCGAGAGTCGGCAGCAGGCGGCCGACGGTGCTCAATCGAAATGGAAGCGCGCGAACTCGTCGACGCTTGCCCGATCGGAGCGAAGCTTGTTGACCGGGGCTTCCGGGTCGGCATAGCCGAGCGCCATGCCGCAATAGACCATGTCCTGATCGGCGATTCGGAAATGCTGCTTCAAGGTCATCCGCATCGTGCCCCAGATTTCCTGGAAGCAGGACGCCACGCCGCGCTCGGTTGCCGCCAGTGCCACCGACTGCATGAACATGCCGAGGTGCGCCCACTGACCATGGCCCATGCGTTCGTCAATAACGAAGAACAACGCGGCTGGCGCGTCGAAGAACTCGAAGTTGCGCGCGAGCTGACGCAGTCGAGCCGGCTTGTTGTCCCGGCCGATGCCGAGCAAGGCGTACATGTCTTCGCCGATCTTGTAGCGGCGGCTGCGATACGGATCCCAAAGATTGGCCGGGTACATCGGCCGGTCGCCATCTTCAGCCGGCAACATGCCGGGATAGTTCATCGCCAATCCTTTGACCGCCTGCTGGGCCGCACCGGCAACCGCGATCACTTTCCAGGGCTGCATGTTGCCGCCCGAGGGCGACCAGCGGGCAACGTCGAGAATGTCTCGGATAGTGGCTTCGGACACGGGCCGGGGAAGGAAGGCGCGTGTCGAGATTCTGGTTTGCAGCGCTTCGGTGACAGTCATGGAAGGGTGTTCTTCAATCTGGCGGAATGCTCGTCGTGAAGTATCGGCATCCATATGGAAGTTGTCTTGTTGATGATCAATTTCGGTGATCGGCGGATATTTTCAGGAAAAGTTCGATTTCTTCGTTGACACAACTCCGAACGGCCCTATAATTCGCCCCCTCGCAGCGGCTACCGCTGAGGGGGTTTGGGAAGGGGGAGTTAGCTTCACGGGCTGGGTGAGACGGGGAGTTGACAGGGGATGAAAGTCCTCTATAATTCGCCTCCCTGCTGACGGGCCTGACGCTAAGAGCGGAAGCCTAGAAGCCTGATCTTTAACAGAATAACAAGTGATTTTTGTGGGTGCTTCCGGGCGCTTGGCATGAAGCCAATGCATTACGGAGCATCGATGAAAGCAGTAAAGAGCCCATCGATCGCTCTATGACCTTGAAGTTGCTTCGGCACTTTGGGGCAGTCCAGTTAGCTTTAAATTAATTGGAGAGTTTGATCCTGGCTCAGATTGAACGCTGGCGGTATGCCTAACACATGCAAGTCGAACGAGGTAGCAATACCTAGTGGCGGACGGGGGAGGAATACGTAGGGATCTGCCTTTAAGTGGGGGATAACCCGGGGAAACCCGGATTAATACCGCATGATCTCGCAAGAGCAAAGTGGGGGATCGCAAGACCTCACGCTTTTAGAGGAACCTACGTCGGATTAGCTTGTTGGTGAGGTAATGGCTCACCAAGGCGACGATCCGTAACTGGTCTGAGAGGATGATCAGTCACACCGGAACTGAGACACGGTCCGGACTCCTACGGGAGGCAGCAGTGGGGAATATTGGACA